>NZ_JAYMNS010000020.1:0-90601 GCF_036941035.1 Candidatus Merdisoma sp. JLR.KK006
AAAATCCTTGAAAAATAAGGAAAAAGACTTGACTAAATAGGGAGGGGTTAGTTGGAACGCACCTATTTGGTTTTTATTGGTTCTCTTTTGGGATGAGTTATTACAACAATTTATGATTAGAATGAATTCATATGTATTTTGGGGATTTTTGGGGATAATATTGGCTTGTTGGATCTTGATTTCAAAATATCAAATAATACTACCATTAGGTTTTCATATTGTACCTGTTGCATTATTGTATTCATCTTTAGGAATTTTTGTAAAAAAAAATTCAGTTAAAAGGTTTATAGTGAAAATGAATTATCAATCGTTGATTTTTTTGATAATTATTAATATATGTTTTGGCGTAATATTTAATTCGACAATTTCTGTATATCATGTTATATATACAAAGTTTTTATTTACTTTTTTAGCTGGTATTGCTGGTATTGTGATCTGGTGGTACCTAGCAATTATAATATCTATTACTGATAAAAAATTTTTACACAAAGAAATAAAACAAATTTTATGTGGTTTTGGAACACATACTGTGCTAATTCTTTGTACACATTATTATCCATTAAAGCTCCTAATGCTAGTCTCTAAAAAATTTTTTGATTTTGATTTATGGCATTATCAAAGTACAATAAAAAGTTTTACTATAAGTATACTACTCTTACTTATATATGCATATGTTATTACACGATATGATAAAATTTCAATAAAGAATTCAATTATAAAATCGGTTTTTGGATGACAACATAAAAGTATGAATTTGATGATATGAAAAAATGCAAAAAAGGAGACCATAATATTTAATAGATTAAATAATTTGTTGGAAAAGTCAAATTTTGATTTTTCTTTTATCTCTACAATGATAGGAATGCTGTTTAATTTTATACTTCCAAGGAGTATTCAAAATCTATTGATTATTATCCTGAACTGATCGATTTTTTGGAAAGCAATACTGCCATAAGATATGGTGTAGTTGTAGTGATTGGCGGAGCGATATGCCTTGATTTAGTATCGTTTGCTGTTTCAACATATATGCGTGGGTTACCGTTTTTTATGATTCCCACGACGCTAATAGGTAAGACGGATGTATGTACAGCAGGAAAGACATGTTTGAACGCACATAATATAAAAAACTTTTAGGAACATTTCATTACCCAAAGATTATATATAACTTGAGAGTTGAAAGTTTTCAATAAAAAATAACCCTTCCGCATGTTTTATGGTATCCTTATAGTCACCACAACAAAAGGATAAAAACCACCCGAAAGAGTTATTGCATGTATGAGTTTACCATACTTTTAGGTGGTTGACCATACGATTATGCTAAATTATATTGAAAATATTCTGTGCCACTTTGAAAACTGTTTTTCCCGCAAAGCTGCTTTCCGTTGGTTTGTGGCTATTATCATAGGGCTTATGCTCCGCTCTGATAAGCTTGGCGTCACTTCCATAATCCGTGACCTTGCGCTTAACCCGGGCTGTTATGACTCCATCCTGCATTTTTTCAGGGCATCCTCCTGGTCGTTAGATGAGATCCGAAAACGTTGGTTCTCTGCCGTCAGGCAATATGCGCTCCTTTACAGAGAAGGAGGCTTCCGTGTCCTTGTAGGAGACGGTGTGAAGCAATCCAAAGAAGGACGCCGTATGCCGGGGGTGAAGAAGCTGTTCCAGGAATCAGAGAATTCCGCAAAACCGGAATACATTCACGGGCATATGTTCGGCGGGCTTGGCATCCTGGCTGGGAGCGTCCGTAACTGGGCATGCATTCCTTTAAGCATCCGGCTCCATGACGGGCTCCAGGCTGCCAGGGAATGGAAAGGCGCATCTGTTTCAGCCGCCTCCCATGTGGTCCAGATGGTGGAGGATGCTTATCATGCCGCTCTTCCTTTTGGAGACTCCCTGCTCCTGCTGGACAGGTATTTCCTTACTGTGCCGGCTCTTGAAAAATTGAAATCCCTTAATGCCAGCGGGGATGTGCGCATGGAAATCATTACAAAAGCGAAAAAATCCTGTACCGCTTTCCAGAAGCCGGGTCCCCGCAAGCCCGGGAGGGGACGTCCGCCTAAAAAGGGGACCACTGTCCATATCAAAGAGCTGTTCGTCTCCCATAATGGGCAGTTCCGGGAAACGGGGATAGAGCTTTATGGCAAAACGGAAACCATCCGTTATTACTGCATTGACTTGTTGTGGGGACAGAAGCTCTACCAGGAGCTGCGGTTTGTGCTGGTGGAAATGAACGGCATCCAGAGCATCCTGGCAAGCACCAGTCTGACACTGGATCCGCTGTCCATTATCCGGCTTTACAGCTACCGGTTCAGGATCGAATGCACATTCCGTGAGCTGAAGCAGCAGACGGGCGCATTCTGCTATCATTTTTGGTCAAAATACATGCCGAAGCTAAACTATTACCAAAGGAATGGGGAGCCAGTACCCTTAGAGCGTGCGGAGGGCGAAAAGCCCCGAAAAAAAATACTGGAAGCCGTACGTGCCATTGAAATGCACATGGCACTGTCCTGCATCGCAATGGGGATACTACAGAGCCTTTCCATCCGCTTTACCGGAAAGATTAGCTCCAGCCAGATCCGTTACCAGAGGACGCCATCCAAAGGAAGGGTTTCCGAGGCAACCCTTATGCACTATTTCCGGCAACATTTTTTCCAACTATTAAGCCAAAAGCCCGAATTATCCATAACACAGATAATTCAGAGATTGCAGAAAGAGCCAGAAGAACAGTGGGATTCTCTGGTTTCTTAGTGGTATAAACTTTCAACTCACAAGTTATTAAATACTTTGAAAAAATTATAGGCCTTATAAAGAACAGAAAATCTTCTAAATAATCCTATGAACTTTCCCAAATATCTGCTAAAATAAAAAAATCAGCAGTTTCATAAACATTAACAGATTCCGCAAGGGAGTGAAACGATCATGAAGACGCCCAAAAACCTGCCCATCGGCATCGAGCATTTTGAAGAAATGCGCAGGGAAGACTTTTACTATGTAGATAAAACAGGGATGATAAAAGAACTGTTAGAAGACAAGGCAAAAGTGAACCTGTTCACCAGGCCAAGAAGATTCGGGAAATCCCTGAATATGAATATGCTCCAATATTTCTTTGAGTAAGGATGCGACAGCAGTCTCTTTAAAGGCCTTGCCATAGAAAAAGAGGAAAAGCTCTGTCGGGAATACATGGGAAAATTTCTGGTGGTTTCGGTTACCCTAAAGGGAGCCGGATCCGGAAACTTTGGGACGGCCAGGGAGATGCTGGCTTCTATCATAGGAAACGAAGCAATGAGGCTCCCGTTTTTGGAGAAGAGCAGAGAACTTTCCGCTAGGGAAAAAGAGCAATACAAGCAGCTTGTAAACGTAGATACGACCGGCCGGCATGCATTTATTATGCCGGATGCCAAAAGGCTCTTGATCAGATTGAAAAAATGAGCTATGATGCCAGGCTTTTCCAGGATGGAATGACCAGGATTTTGAAATACGGAATTGCATGCAGGAAGAAGAATTGTCTGGTGCGGCTTGGAGAATTGAATGAAGCGGCTGATTAAATTCACATTATGCCAATAGCTGAAAAGCGGAAGAAAATGGGGGAGGAAAATATGTTTTTTTTACATTTATCTGATATGCATTTTGGCATGAACCCAAATGGCGGTGAAGATGAGACCGGGCTGGCAGTCAGAAGCAATTATATGAATGTGCTGGCAAATCTGATTTATGAGATCAATCAGAAGAAAAAGATTGATTTTATTTTAGTCACCGGAGATATTGCATGGAGGGCCGCGTCAAAGGATTATGCAAAGGCTGAAAAATGGTTAAAAGATATATTGGAACGATGCAAATTGCTGCCGGAGAGGGTTTTTGTTTGTCCGGGAAACCATGATGTTGAAAGAGACTTTGTGGAGCAATTGGAATTTCCGAGGGCTCAAAATATAGCGGATAAATATCTACGCATAGAAAAACTGGACGAGCTTGGCATGAGATTTAAGCATTATACGGAATTTTTTCATCAGATGGGCTTGGAAGAGTATACAATTGGTTCGAGAAAAAGTCCTCTGGTGGGAATTAGGAACATGGCTGATTTCAGGGTGATCTGCTTAAATACGGCATGGTATGCAAAGGGCAATGAAGTAAAGGATAGAATGTGGGTTGGCTCCGGATTTATGGAGGTTATAAAAAGAGAACTTTCAGAGTGCAAGAAAAAGCCAACTATAGTGATTATGCACCATCCCAACACTTCCTGGAATGAAGAGGAACGCTGTGACTTTGGGCATAATACGAATGTATTTAAGGAAATATGCGAGATGGCGGATATTGTGCTGTCTGGTCATACGCATGAGACGAATGGTCTGAATATAAATGCGGGCAATGCGTTGGTAGTGTCTGGCGGTGCGCTCTATCAGGACAAGCACTATCCACATTGTTTTTATGCATATGAAATCAATTTTGATGCTGCAAATTGTGAGCAGAAAAGAATACGGTATTATTATTCAAGCGGGCAATGGGATAGTAAGGAAGAAAAAATCACATTGCCGGGAAATAATAGGTGGAAAAGGACTGAATCCGGGGAAAAAGCAAATGAAGATAACCAGATTGCAGAAACAGCCGCTTTGGAACAAGAGGAAGATATTGTCACACAGTCAAATTTGTTTTGCATAGCAGGAAAAACAATAAGATTTTTACCGATTATATGTTCATGGAATCATGGTGAGGATGAATATTATTTCGGAGATGTAGTGACGAATATCAAAAATGCAAGCTATAAAATGCCTTCAGATATTTATGAATGTTTTCTTCAAACAGCAGATGCACCGGAAGATATTCTTGAAAATGTTTATGAGGAAAAGGTGAGGATAGATAATTACTCTGTGAAGATTATGGGAGGGAATAATCCGCACCAGCTTATTTTTGATTTTTCAAGGGTAAAATATAAGGATTTTTTGATTGTAAAATCGGTTATGGATCAGCAGCTTGCGTCTGGTGCTACTGTAAGAAGCAAATATTTCAATTACAAGCACTCTTTGATTACAAGCTGGCTTCCTAACATATGCGGTGTTGGAATATTTATTATTACATCGGATAATAAGATACTTATATCAAAATCTTCAAAAAATGTGGCTGTAAATCCGGAACGCTATATCTATACAGCCAGTGGAAGTATGAACTGGGCGGATGAGAAAACAAATCCCTTTTGTGATATTATCAGAGAATGCGAAGAAGAGATCGGATATTGTCCTGATATTGAGAAGCTGAAATTGTACTCTTTCGGAATAGACTATGACACAGGGTACTATCAATTTTCATTTTATGAGAAATCGGATAAAACAGCAGAAGAGCTTATGGAGAATGCTTCCATGGCGAGAGATTTTCATATAGAATTGCAGAAGATAATAGCTGTGGATTTTCACTATAAGGCAGTGTGGAAATTGATTTCGGAAAATGAATGGGATGAAACGGCAAAAGCGAATTTAATTACGTTAATGGTAAAGAATTTCAGCAAACGGATCGTAGAAAAGCATATTGATCCAAATAGAAAAAAGAAGAATTTCCGGCATCAAGTCATACAGGAATGGGAGAGAAGGGCACAAAGGGAGGGATGCCTGGCAGTATTAAGCAATCGATATCCGGCAGTGCATATTTCTCAAATATCGGAGGATTATTATAAAAAAGTAATTTCTTTTATAGATGACAATTTATCGGACAAAACAGTGATTGAAATAGGAGGGGGAATCGGTTTATTTACAAAATATTTTGCAGAGCATGCAAAAAGCATCACTTGTGTGGATGTTTCCAAGGGGATGCTTCAAAGGAACAGAGATTTTTTAGGAGAGCAGTTAGCAAAAAAGGTCAATTATGTAAATTGCTTTTTTCAAGATTATCAGGAAGACATACACTTTGATTTGCTGATATGTTCTCTGGTCCTGATACATAATGCGGATGAGCTGCAGGAAATTGTATGGAATATGAGACGAATGGCGGATACCATCTATTTATTTGAGCATGTGGAGGATGGCGCCCAGGTGAGCAGATATACAGAACCTAAAACAAAAAATGAATATATCAATTTGTTTCCGGAATTTGATGTTGAAAAGACAGATTCTCATATGCTGTTTACGGATCATATTGCATGTATCAAGCTTGTTCGGAGTATATGAAAAACTAAAATCTATTATAGGCAGTGCCCAATCGGGAAATGTATGAAGAAAAGGCAGCAAGAAAATTATGATCTTGCTGCCTTTTCTTCATACATTTAAGCTGCTATTCCTTATCAGCCGCAGGCGCTTCTTCATCCTCCGCCGGCAGATAAATATGCACCTTATCAATCCGGTTCTTCTCCACCTCATCCACTACCAGCCGAATCCCGTTCTCCGTAGTCACGGATTCCCCGGACTGGGGCAGCCGGTCCAGAAGCTCAATCACAATACCGCCGATAGAGTCATAATCTTCCGACTCAAGGTCCAGACCAATCTGATCCTGCAGATCCTCAAGCTTGGAAGAACCCTCCACAATATATTCATAATCACTGATTTTACGAATCAGTTCTTTTTCCGATTCATCATACTCATCCCGGATTTCTCCCACAATCTCCTCCAGCAGATCCTCCAGGGTTACAAGGCCCACAGTTGCGCCGTACTCATCTAAGACAATAGCCAGGCTGATGGAATTCTCACGCATCTCCATCATCAGTTCCGAGGACTTTTTGAACTCATGGGTAAAATAAGCCTCTCGGAGAATATGCCGCACATCAAAATGCTCCTTGTCCTCATAGAGAAGCAGATCCTTTACATTCAAAATACCCAGAATATTGTCCCGGTGTTCCTCATAGACAGGAAGTCTGGTAAATAAATCCTGCCGGTATACTTCAATGGTTTCCGCATAAGAGGCATTGACATTTAAGAAAGTCATATCCACCCGGGGAACCATGATATCCTTTGCCTGATGGTCGTCTAAGTCAAACACATTGTTGATCATCTTGCGCTCTTCGCTCTCAATAGCGCCGTCCTGATGGCTGACCTCAACAATGGTACGGATCTCATCCTCCGTATAAATGTCATTCCGCTTGTTGGGGTCCACACGGAGAAGTTTCAGCACGCCCATGGAAAAAGTATTGATGATGAAAATGAGGGGCGTAGCAATCTGCATCCAGCTGTAAATAATGCCTGCAAAGCGCAGAGACAGCTTTTCCGCAGAAAGTGTTGCACAGGTTTTTGGGGTAATTTCTCCAAAAACAAGCACCAGAAAGGTCAAAATACCTGTTGCAATACCGGCTCCGGCGCTTCCAAAGGCTTTGGTGGCAATAACAGTACCAAGAGAAGAAAGACTCATGTTGACGATGTTATTTCCGATTAAAATAGCGCTGAGCATTTTGGAAGGCTGCTCCAGAACCTTTTGAAGCATCAGGGCACGCTTGTCCCCCTCTTCTATCAGGGTCAGGACTCTGATTTTGTTTATGGTAGTTAACGCAGTCTCCGCAGAAGAAAAAAATGCGGAAAGACCTAACAACAGTAGTAGTACGGCCAATTGTATGGCGTCACTTGGATCCAAGAAAAGTTCACTCCTTTGTATAATGTGCCTTCAGGCAGCCAGGGCAAAGTCCGGTCCGGCTCCGTGGGGCAGTAATAAAGTATCTTTTTTACTATACAATACTTTTTGCGGAAATGCAAGTATGGGGTTGCTATCCGGCCCGGGTCAAACACGCTGCTGATTAACTTGGAGCCGGAAGCTTAGGACACCATCCCTCCCAGGGTTCCTCCGGCGGTACACAAAATCAGTGTTGTTACAAAATGAGAGGACCCGCTTCCGAAGCTCTGGTTCACCGCCAGGGAAATCAAAGCAAGAATGGCGAAATAGAGCAGTCCGGCGGCGGCGCCCCAAAGGAATTTTCTGGTTTTCATCATTTTACCCTCCAGAAATCCGCCGAGAAAGCTGGAAAGCACATAGACAATGATGATTCCGATATTGACCTTGGGCTCCGAAAGCTGAAATTTGTACA
The DNA here is from genome assembly GCF_036941035.1 of Candidatus Merdisoma sp. JLR.KK006. Taxonomy (NCBI): domain Bacteria; kingdom Bacillati; phylum Bacillota; class Clostridia; order Lachnospirales; family Lachnospiraceae; genus Candidatus Merdisoma; species Candidatus Merdisoma sp. JLR.KK006. The sequence goes on from NZ_JAYMNS010000020.1 coordinate 7,988, forward strand.
GAAGGAGAGCCAGAAATAAAAGCAGAACTCCGGTAATGATATAAGCGCTTAAAAGCGATTTCAGCATCCGTATTGCCATATTTTGATAAGTTTTTCCTTTATCCATAATGATCCTCCCGGAATGAATGCATAGGGGAGCCGCCGCAGGGCGATCCTCTTGCTGTTATTTAAAACAAATATATGAACAGGCCGGAGAAAAAATACTTTCAAATTATGCAAGAGTATGTTATACTGTGTGCGTCAGCGTTGCGTTCCGGCAGATGTTTTTTGTATTGGAACAGCCAAAGGAGGGAACGGCAACCAGGTAATATACGAAACAGGAGGGTGAAGAGGATGAAGCATATTCAGACTTTAAACACACAGATTTTACAGAATACCGTAAAAAAGGGCGGCTGCGGTGAGTGCCAGACTTCCTGCCAGTCCGCATGCAAGACTTCTTGCACGGTAGGAAATCAGACCTGTGAGAATCACAAATAGCAGAACTCACATGAAACATTAGGAACAGGAACAGGGTGTCTCAAAAGCCCAGGGCAGCAGGCGGGCTTTTGGGACATCCTTGTTGTGCGATGAGAAATGCCAGGTTTTCCTGCCGCACAATCAGCCTTTGAGTGAGACTCTCATGATACGGCGAGAAAGGGGACAAAGATGGTCCATCAATATAGAAATAACGGCTACAATATTGTGCTGGATGTAAACAGCGGCGCAGTTCATGTGGTAGATGAGCTGGCGTATGAAGCAATTGCGCTCTATGAAAAAGAAAGCGCTGAGGAGATTGTGAATCAGCTTCAGGACCGGTATCCAAAGGAAGAGATCCGGGAGGTCCTGGAGGATATTGAAAAGTTGAAAAATCAGGGCATTCTCTTTACGGAGGATACCTATAAAGATAAAATCATTGACTTTAAAAAGCGGTCCACCGTAGTGAAAGCTCTGTGCCTGCATATTGCCCATGACTGCAATCTGGCCTGTCAGTATTGCTTTGCGGAAGAGGGTGAATACCATGGACGCCGGGCGCTGATGAGCTATGAGGTGGGAAAGCGGGCATTGGATTTTCTGATTGAGAATTCCGGAAGCCGGAGAAATCTGGAGGTAGACTTCTTTGGCGGTGAGCCGCTGATGAACTGGCAGGTAGTAAAGGATCTGGTGGCTTACGGCAGAGAGCAGGAGAAGCTTCATGATAAGAAGTTTCGGTTTACCCTGACCACCAACGGCGTGCTCCTGAATGACGAGGTAATGGAATTTGTCAATCGAGAAATGAGCAATATGGTTCTGAGCATTGACGGCCGGCAAAGGGTTCATGACAAGATGCGTCCTTTCCGGAATGGAAAGGGAAGCTATGAGCTGGTTGTTCCCAAGTTCCAAAAAGCGGCCGAAAGCCGGAATCAGAATAATTATTATGTGAGAGGAACTTTCACTCGGAATAACCTTGATTTCAGCGAGGATGTTCTGCATCTTGCGGATCTGGGCTTTAAGCAGATTTCCGTGGAGCCGGTGGTGGCGTCTCCGGAGGAGCCCTATGCCATTAGGGAAGAGGATATTCCGTTGATCTGTGAGCAGTATGATCGCCTGGCGGCGGAGATGGTAAAGCGTCATGGAACAGATCAGGATTTCAACTTCTTCCATTTTATGATTGATTTAACAGGAGGGCCTTGTGTCTACAAGCGTTTATCAGGCTGCGGCTCCGGTACGGAATATCTGGCTGTGACGCCCTGGGGAGATCTCTATCCCTGCCATCAGTTTGTGGGCGAAGAGAAGTTCCTTATGGGAAATGTATTCGATGGGATTCAAAATACGGATCTTCGGGACGAATTCAAGGGCTGCAATGTGTATGCCAAGGAAAAATGCAGAGACTGCTTCGCCAGATTCTACTGCAGCGGCGGCTGTGCGGCTAATTCATATAATTTCCATGGCTCTATCAATGACGCCTATGACATCGGGTGTGAGCTGCAGCGCAAGCGTGTGGAGTGCGCTGTTATGATAAAGGCGGCTACGGCTGAAACAGCCGTAGATGTAGAATGACGGTAAAGTCACAAAGGCACAGCAACTTTAAACAGCAATACCCCCGAAGTGCATAGAAGAATTTACAGACGTATGCTTTTGCGGCTGGAAATTCTTCTGGATAAAGATGCGCTGAGAGGGGTATTGCGGAACTTGAAATAGGAGGAAAAGAGATGAAAAAAAATACGGGAATACTTACCCTGTTGCTTACTCTGATAGTGACAGCCGGCCTGATCTACGGTGCGGCCGTAGGCTTCGGGGCGAGCCGGACAGGTGCGGCAGAAAATATTAAGCTGGGCCTTGATTTGGCCGGAGGTGTCAGCATTACCTATCAGACGGTGATTGACAATCCCACCAAGGAGCAGATGGATGATACCATCTACAAGCTTCAGAGGCGTGTGGAAGGCTACAGCACGGAGGCTCTGGTATATCAGGAGGGAGACAATCGGATTAACATTGAGATTCCCGGTGTGTCGGATGCCAATACGATTCTGGAAGAGCTGGGACGTCCCGGATCCCTGGAATTCCAGGACATTTCAGGAAATGTTCTTATTGAGGGAACGGATATTAAAGGAGCTGAGGCAAAGGCTTATTCGGACAATCTGGGCAACAACTCTTATCAGGTGGCTTTGACTCTGACTGACGAGGGAGCCGAGAAATTTGCCGAGGCTACAAGAGAGAATCTGGGCAGGCAGATCCCTATCGTTTATGACGGAGAGGTAATCAGTGCGCCTACGGTACAGTCTGAGATTACGGACGGCAATCCGTCTATTACGAATATGGAATCCTATGAGGCTGCGGAGCGTCTGGCCTCTACTATTCGGATTGGTTCTCTTCAACTGGAACTTCAGGAGTTGAGATCTAAGGTTGTAGGGGCACAGCTGGGAGAGAAAGCTATTTCCAGCAGTTTAAAGGCCGGTGCTGTGGGTTTTGTATTAGTAATTCTGTTTATGCTTGTGATTTATCTGCTTCCGGGTCTTGCTTCGGGCATTGCGCTGACTATCTATGTGGCTTTGATGCTGGTGATGCTCAATGCTTTTGAAATGACGCTGACGCTGCCGGGTATTGCAGGTATTATCCTGAGCATCGGTATGGCTGTGGATGCCAATGTCATTATTTTTGCCCGGATTCGGGAGGAGCTTGCTACGGGAAAGACCGTGCGCTCCGCTATGAAGATTGGATTTAAAAAGGCTCTGTCCGCTATTGTGGACGGTAATATTACTACCTTGATTGCAGCAGTTGTTCTGGGGCTTCGGGGCTCGGGAAGTGTAAAGGGCTTTGCCCAGACTCTGGCCCTTGGTATTGTCCTTTCTATGTTTACGGCTCTTGTGGTGACACGGCTGGTTTTGAACGCTCTGTATGCTTTGGGACTTAAGAATGAAAAGATTTACGGAGTACAAAAGGAGCGCAGGACCATTGATTTCCTTGGAAAGAAAAATATATGTTTCCTGGTATCCGCTGCTGTGATTTTGGCCGGCATTGCAGTTATGGGCGTCCAGGCCGGACGGGGAGCAGGAGCATTGAATTACAGCCTGGAATTTCAGGGCGGCACGTCTACCACCATTCCGTTTACAGAAGCTATGACCATTGAGGAGATTGATGCCAATGTGAAGCCGGTGGTGAGTGAGGTTATCGGAAGCAATGAGATTCAGGCTCAAAAAGTCCAGGGAAGCAATGACGTGGTAATTAAGACGAAAGAACTTTCTCTGGAGACCAGACAGGCGCTGAATGCGACTCTGGCGGAGCAGTTTGGAGTGGATGAGACGGCGATTACGGCGGAGAGTATTAGTTCCTCAATTAGCAATGAGGTTCGGGCGGACGCAGTGATTGCGGTGATTATGGCTTCTGTTTTAATGCTGCTGTATATTTGGTTCCGATTTAAGGACCTGCGGTTTGCGGCCAGTGCGGTGACGGCGCTGGTGCATGATGTACTGGTGGTTCTGGCTTTTTATGCGGCGGCGAGAATCTCTGTGGGGAATACATTTATTGCCTGTATGCTGACCATTGTGGGATATTCTATTAATGCGACGATTGTTATTTTTGACCGGATTCGGGAGAATATGGCTGCGGCGGGGAAAAAGGATGAGCTGAAAGAGATTGTTAATCGGAGTATTACGCAGACTTTGACAAGGAGTATATATACGTCTTTGACTACATTTATTATGGTGGCTGCATTGTTTGTGCTGGGCGTGGCTTCTATTCGGGAGTTTGCGCTGCCGCTTATGGTGGGGATTGTCTGCGGGGCTTATTCTTCCGTTTGTATTACGGGAGCGCTCTGGTATGTGATGAAGACTAAGATTCAGAAGAAGGGTTGACAGAAGAGACGGAGGGGACTGCCGCAAAGCAAGTCATGGGGCTTTGCGGCAGTCCCCTCCTGACTTTCCGGAGAGAGTTGTTTTGGCTTATTCATAATAGGAAAAGGGGAGAATGGACATGAGAGAACAGTGGATTGAGGCGCCTAAGATAGAGGGAAATCAGGAATTGGCCCAGAGGCTTCGGGTGAGTCCTTTGACGGTTCGGATGATTCGGAACCGGGCGGGGATGAGTGAGGAGGCTGTTCGGGATTATCTTTACGGGGAGATCGGCAGTCTGGCGGATCCCCTGCTTATGAAAGGGATGAGTGAGGCGGTTCGTCTGCTTCGCGAGAAAAGGGATAATGGGGCTTCCGTCCGGATTATTGGAGATTATGATATTGACGGGGTAAATGCCACGCATATTCTTCTTACGGGGCTTAGGAGGATTGGGATTAAGGCGGATACGGTGATTCCGGATCGGATGAGAGATGGATATGGGATTAATGAGAATCTGATTCGGGAGGCGGCTGAGGCCGGGATTGATACGATCGTTACTTGCGATAACGGAATTGCGGCGGCGGGGGAAATTGCTTTTGCCAAGGACTTAGGGATGACAGTATTGGTGACGGATCACCATGAGATCCCTTACCGGGAGGAAGCGGACGGAGGGCGCACGCCTGTTTTGCCGCCGGCAGATGTGATTGTGAATCCCAAGCAGGCAGATTGTGACTATCCTTTTAAATGCCTTTGCGGGGCGGCGGTTGCCTGGAGGCTTGTACAGGCTCTCTACAGGGCGGAGGGGATTTCGGAGGAAGAGGCTCTTAATCTGGCGGAATTTGCGGCGGTTGCTACGGTGGGGGATATTATGGAGCTTACGGGAGAGAACCGAATCCTGGTTCGATATGGACTTAAGCGGCTGGAGCAGACGGGAAATTTTGGATATCGTGGGCTGATTGCGGTAAATGGGCTGGAGGGAAAGAAGCTGACGGCCTATCACATTGGATTTGTGATTGGGCCCTGTATTAATGCCAGCGGACGGCTGGATACGGCGAAGCGTGCTTTGAATCTTCTGGGAGCGGAAACTCCCGGTCAGGCGGAAGAACTGGCAGGAGATCTGAAAGCCCTGAATGACAGCCGGAAAGCGCTGACTGTTAAGGGCACGGAGGAGGCCGTAAGGCAGATTGAGGAAACAACATTAAAGGCGGATCGGGTTTTGGTGGTGTATCTTCCGGATTGTCATGAGAGTCTGGCGGGTATTATCGCAGGCCGGATTCGGGAACGCTATTATCGTCCCTGTTTTATTCTTACGAATGGGGAGGATGGAGTGAAAGGCTCCGGGCGTTCGATTCAGGGATATCACATGTTTGATGAGATGACGAAGGTCCGGGAATTATTTACCCGTTACGGGGGGCATCCTATGGCGGCCGGACTTTCTATGGAGCCGGATAAAGTGGAGGAGCTTCGCCGCCGGCTGAACGAGAACTGTACTTTGACAGAAGAGGATCTGCTGCCGAAGAAATCCTATGATGCGGTACTGCCCATACAGTATGCGGGTGAGCAGCTGATAGAAGAACTGGAGCTTCTGGAGCCTTTTGGAAAGGGAAATGAGAAGCCGCTTCTTGCGGCAGGAAATTTGCTGGTGAAAAGCGCCCGCATTATCGGGAAGAATGCCAATGTACTGAAGCTTGTTTTGGAGGACGGGAAAGGCACTCGGATGGAAGCCATCAGCTTTGGAGATGTGGAGGGGGATCTGGAATACATAGAGAGCAAGGACAGGATCTCTGTACTTTATTATCCGGAAATGAATGAATATATGGGACGGCGTACGGTTCAACTGGTGATTACGGCTTACCGTTAGCGCAGATGGGGCGGTTTGTAAAGTGTTGTCAAATGGAAAAAACCGTGCTATAATTAGTTCCATTAATGAACAGGGGCGGGTACTCTGTTGTTTTGTATGTCACTTATTATTGGGATAAACACCCTATGGGCATATTTTTATGCACAAAAAAACATGTGCATATTGAGGAAACACCCTGCGGGTATACCTTTATGCACAAAAAACATGTGCATAATAATGAAAGGAGCATAAAGGGATGAAAAAACTGGAAGAATATGTAAGAAGTATTCCGGATTTTCCGGAGAAAGGGATTATTTTTCGTGATGTGACTTCTGTGCTGCAGGATGCGGATGGCCTGCATTTGGCTATAGATTCCATGCAGGAGCTTTTAAAAGACGTGGATTTTGACGTGGTGGTAGGAGCTGAATCCAGAGGCTTTGTGTTTGGAACGCCCATTGCTTATAATCTGCATAAGCCCTTTGTGCTGGTACGTAAGAAAGGCAAACTGCCCTGTGAGACCATTTCCAAGGAATATGATTTGGAGTATGGAAGTGCGGTGATTGAGATGCATAAGGATTCTATTAAGCCGGGACAGAAAGTGGTTCTGGTGGATGACCTCATTGCTACGGGCGGAACCATACAGGCGGCTGCGGAGCTGGTGGAGTCCCTGGGTGGAGAGGTTGTGAAGATTATCTTCCTTATGGAGCTTGCAGGTCTTAAAGGCAGGGAGAAGCTTGCCAAGTATGATGTGGCGTCTGTGATCTGCTACGAGGGGAATTAATGCATTTTGCAAAAGCGCCTCTATAATAGTTATTTTTGTATATATGGCAGCGTGTCGGGCGAACATGTGGGTTTAGAAATGGAACAAGAAGCAGGTGGTTGACAGATGGCAGAAATGAAGATTGGCGTAAAAGACCGGGATGGAGTCTTGACCAGAGCTGATGAGAATGTAAAGACCATGCAGGATTTTACGGATCCGGCGGAGCTTTATCAGGAATTGCTCAAAAGCGTACGGAAGTACCATCCATCCACGGATATTTCCATGATTGAAAAAGCATATCGAATTGCCTCTGAAGCTCATGAGGGGCAGCTTCGCAAATCGGGTGAACCTTATATCATTCATCCTCTTTGTGTTGCCATCATTCTGGCGGATCTGGAGCTGGATAAGGAGACGATTGTGGCAGGGCTTCTTCATGATGCAGTGGAAGATACGGTTATGACCACGGATGAGATTGCCCGGGAGTTCAGTGATGAGGTGGCGCTTCTGGTGGACGGCGTTACTAAGCTGGGGCAGTTGTCTTACTCCAAGGATAAGATTGAGATTCAGGCGGAGAATCTGCGGAAGATGTTTCTTGCTATGGCAAAGGACATCCGTGTGATTTTGATTAAGCTGGCAGACCGTTTGCACAATATGCGCACGCTCCAGTATATGAAACCGGAGAAGCAGAAGGAAAAGGCCCGGGAGACTATGGACATTTATGCCCCGGTTGCCCAGAGGCTCGGTATTTCCAAAGTAAAGAATGAACTGGACGATTTGTCCTTAAAGTATCTGGAGCCGGAGGTTTATTATGAACTGAAGGAGCAGATTTCCGATAAAAAGAGTGCAAGAGAGGCTTTTGTACAAGAGATTGTAAGTCAGGTAAAGCACCATATGGAGAATGCAGGGATTGATGCCCATGTGGACGGCCGGGTCAAGCACTTTTTCAGCATTTATAAAAAAATGGTGAACCAGAATAAGACGCTGGATCAGATCTATGATTTGTTTGCAGTGAGGATTATTGTGGACACGGTGAAGGACTGCTATGCAGCTCTTGGAGTGATCCACGAGATGTACACGCCGATTCCGGGGCGGTTCAAGGACTATGTGGCTATGCCTAAGCCCAATATGTACCAGTCTCTTCACACGACGCTTATAGGGCCCAACGGACAGCCCTTTGAGATTCAGATTCGTACCTTTGAGATGCATAAGACTGCCGAGTACGGAATTGCGGCTCATTGGAAGTACAAAGAGAGCAGTGACGGCAGGAAAACCGTGGATCAGCAGGAAGCGGAGAAGATGAGCTGGCTGCGGCAGATTCTGGAATGGCAGAGGGATATGTCTGACAACAAGGAATTTATGAACCTGCTGAAAAGCGATTTGGATCTGTTTTCTGAGAGTGTTTACTGTTTTACGCCTTCCGGGGACGTGAAAACTCTGCCCAGCGGCTCTACACCCATTGATTTTGCCTACAGTGTTCACAGCGCTGTGGGGAACCGGATGATTGGCGCCCGTGTAAATGGAAAGCTGGTTACGATTGATTATACCATACAGAATGGAGACCGCATTGAGGTGCTGACCTCTCAGAATTCCAGAGGGCCCAGCCGTGACTGGCTGAATGTGGTAAAGAGTACTCAGGCGAAAAATAAGATTAATCAATGGTTCAAGCACCAGTTTAAGGATGAAAATATACTTAAGGGCAAGGAACTGCTGGCTCAATACTGCAAGGTAAAGTCCATTAATATGCACGATATTATGAAGCCGGAATTTCAGAATGTGGTAATGCGGAAATACGGCTTTCGGGACTGGGACTCTGTTTTGGCAGCCGTTGGTCACGGAGGTTTAAAAGAAGGTCAGGTCATCAATAAGATGACAGAGGAGTATGAGAAGCTCCATAAGAAAGAAGTTACCGATGAAAAGGTATTGGAGGCGGTTACAGACAATAAGGACAGTAAGATTCGGATAGCCAAGTCCAAGAGCGGAATTGTGGTTAAAGGGCTTGCGGATGTGTCTGTGCGGTTTTCCAAATGCTGCAGCCCGGTGCCGGGAGATGAGATTATTGGCTTTGTAACCCGGGGCAGAGGGGTATCCATCCATCGAACGGACTGCATCAATGTGCTGAATCTACAGGAGCTTGAGCGGCGTCGCCTTATTGATGCAGAGTGGCAGGATATGGGAGCGATTGCTTCCGGAGAAAAATATACTACAGAGATTAAAATTTATGCCAATAACCGGACGGGATTGCTGGTGGATATTTCCCGTATATTTACAGAGCGGAACATTGATATGACCAGTATTAATGTGCGGACCAGCAAGCAGGGGACGGCGACCATCTCCATTACCTTTGATATTGGAGGTAAGGACGAACTGCAGCGGATTGCAGAGAAGCTGCATCAGGTGGAGAGTGTACTGGATATTGAGCGGGCTATGGGCTGACAGAGACAAAAAGGGCAGGATGGACTGCCGAAGGAAGAAAGGAAGACAGGCAGAATGAAGATAGAGACGCTTGCTTTAGGGGATGTGAGAACCAATTGCTATCTTCTGATACAGGAGAAGACAAAGGAAGCTATTGTGGTGGATCCGGCGGATCGGGCTGATGTGATTGCAAGGAAAGCCATGGACGAGGGATTGACTTTAAAGGCCATTTTCCTGACTCATGGTCACGGAGATCACATTCTTGCAGTTTCCGATCTGAAACGGGACTTTGGGCTGAAGGTCTATGCCGCAGAGGCGGAAAAGCCATTGCTTTTGGAACCATCCCAGAACTTATCAAAGGCTCTTTTTGGAGTAGCAGTTACAGTCTGTCCGGATGTACTGTTGAAGGATGGGCAGGAGTTTGAAGAAGCAGGTATGCATTTCTGCTTTCTTCACACGCCGGGACATACACCGGGAGGCGGCTGTTATTATCTGCCTGAGGAGAGGGTGCTGTTTAGCGGAGATACGTTATTCTGCGGTTCCATAGGGCGGACGGATTTTCCGGGAGGAAGCTTATCCGAGTTAGTGCGCTCAGTAAAGGAAAAGCTTCTGATATTGCCGGAGGACGTGAAGGTGTATCCGGGCCATGAGGAAATGACCACCATTGGGCATGAAAAGAAATATAATCCATATATGGGATAAAAAGTGAGCAGAATCATGATTGAAGTAAAGGTGAATCAGGAAAGCTTTGCATACGATATTCATTCGTTGATTAAAGCTTTTTACCCGGAAGAGGAAGTAAATGTCCGTGAAAAGGAGACGTTTACAGAAGATACATTCCTGCAGATAGCGGTGGATGTGAGGGATGAGGAAATCGAATTTGCATTATACGAAAATCAGGCTCTTCAAAAGAAGAGCCGTGTTTGTGTGAAAAATCCGGAACGAAAGCTGGTTAAGAATCAATTAAAGCAGTTGATTTATAGTGTACTTTCCGATTATACGGGAAGGACTTTGCCCTGGGGAACCCTTACGGGCATTCGTCCGGTGAAGATTCCCATGGCTATGCTGGAACAGGGCAGCTCCAATGTGGAGATCGCAGATTATATGCGCAGCACCTATCTTTGCAGTAATGAAAAGACGGCCCTGGCCATTTCCATTGCAAACAGGGAACGGGAGGTGCTGAAGGGGCTGGATTATCAGGATGGCTATAGCCTCTATGTGGGAATTCCGTTTTGTCCAAGCATCTGCCTGTACTGCTCATTTTCTTCCTCTCCTTTGAAGCTCTGGGAGAAACAGGTAGAAAATTATCTGGAAGCGCTTTTTTCGGAACTTCGTTTTATTGGAAAGGCTTATAAGGGACGGAAGCTGAATACGATTTATGTAGGCGGCGGCACACCCACTACGCTTACGGCTTCCCAACTGGAGTGTTTGCTGGGTGTCCTTGAGGAATGCTTTGACTATGGATATCTTAAGGAGCTGACAGTGGAGGCCGGCCGGCCGGACAGTGTAACGCTGGAAAAATTTCAGGTGCTGAAGGCCCATGGAGTGACCCGTGTCTCAGTAAATCCTCAGACCATGAATCAGGAGACGCTCTGTCTGATCGGCCGGAAGCATACGGTGGAACAGACGAAGGAAGCTTTTTATCTGGCAAGGGAAGCCGGCTTTGACAACATTAACATGGATTTGATTGTGGGGCTGCCGGGAGAAGAGCTGCCGCAGGTGCAGCACACCTTGGAAGAGCTTCGGATTTTGAAGCCGGACAGTATTACGGTCCATTCTCTGGCGGTGAAACGTGCGGCACGCCTTAGACTGTTTCAGGATGAGTACCGGGAGATGGGGCTGAAAAATAGTCAGGAAATTATGGATCTGGCTTATTTAAGCTGTGCGGAGCAGCAGCTTTATCCATACTATTTGTACCGTCAGAAGAATATGGCAGGAAATTTTGAAAATGTAGGGTATGCAAAGGTTGACAAAGCAGGAATTTACAATATACTGATTATGGAGGAGAAACAGACCATTCTGGCAGCAGGAGCAGGGGCGGCATCGAAGTTTGTATTGAACGCAGATCATATAGAGCGTGTGGAGAATGTAAAGGATGTGGCTCAGTATATCAGCCGGATTGAGGAAATGATAGAGCGCAAAAGAAGTTTTTTACTGCGTTGCGGAACAGGAATATAGAATTGGGTGAGACGATGAGTGTGGCAGCATTGAAAGATAAGTTCGCAGACGATTGGGCGATGTTTGAGGAGGACATCACAAAAGAGTTGAGGCATAGTATCAGTGTCAGCAATCTGGCTTACTGTGTTGCAAAGCAGCTTGGACTCTACGAGGATCAGTGCCATGAGCTGGCAGTGGCGGGAATTCTCCATGATATAGGGAAGCTTCGGGTTTCCGGTTATCTCTATGGCAGAAATGAAGATACCTTGAATATTGAGGAAATGAAATATGTCCGAATGCATCCAAGATTGGGATATGAGATTTTGATTCGCTATGATTTTTCGGATAATATTTTGGAGAGTATTCTGTATCATCATGAGAACTATGACGGCTCTGGATATCCGGAAAATCTGGCAGGTGATCAGATACCCATGGGGGCAAGGATTCTAAGGGTTTGTGATACATATGCAGCACTTACCTCAGATCGCCCTTATCGAGGCGCCTTTGATAAGAATACGGCTATTGAATTGATGATCGAGGAAATAAAAAATTTTGACATGAAGGTGTTTCTGGCGTTCCAGCTTGTGATTCATGATGAAGAGAAGCAGGAGAAATGGGCGCCAAGAAGCTTTAGGGTTGGAATTCTGGAATTGGAATAAGTATAACAGGAGGACTAAAATATGATTACACAAGCTCCAAGAGGTGTAGAGGATTGGTACGGCGAGCGGATGCACAGGCGTGCTTATGTAGAAAAGCTGGCCAGAGAGCTGGCCAGAAGCTATCATATGACAGAGATTATCACCCCCATGTTTGAGCATACCGTGCTGTTTCAGCGCGGTGTGGGGGAGACTACGGATGTAGTGCAGAAGGAGATGTATACATTTACAGATAAGGGGGATCGGAGCATTACCTTAAAGCCGGAGGGGACCGCAGGGGTGATGCGTGCTTACTTGGAGCATAATATGTATGCCAATCCTGCTCCGGCCAAGCTGTATTATGTAACGCAGGCTTTCCGCTATGAAAAGCCTCAAAGCGGCCGTCTGCGTCAGCATCACCAGTTTGGGGTGGAATTTGTGGGGACAAAAAGCCCGCTGGCAGAGGTGGAATTGATTTCTCTGGTTACATCTTTTATAAAGAGACTGGGACTTAAAGATGCAAAGCTTCATATCAATAGTATTGGCTGTCCCAATTGTAAAAGGACTTATAATGATGCCCTTCTTTCTTATTTAAGAAAGCATGAAGACAAGCTGTGTCCCACCTGCCGGGAGCGGATGCAGAAGAATCCTTTACGTGTTATTGACTGCAAGGTTCCGGAATGTAAGGAGATTGTGAAGGATGCCCCCAGAACCATAGAGTATCTGGATGATGAGTGCCGAATTCATTTTGATGAGCTTCAGAGTCTTTTAACCCAGATGGGGATTCCCTTTGAGGTTGATACGGGAATTGTACGGGGATTGGATTATTACACAAAGACCGTGTTTGAGTTTGTGAACCAGGACGGCTTTACCCTCTGCGGCGGCGGACGCTATGACGGCCTGATTCACGAGATTGACGAGAAACAGGACATTCCTTCCGTAGGCTTTGGAATGGGAATTGAGCGGATTCTCTATTTCCTGGAAAAGGAGGGCGTGGAGCTTCCGGCTATGGAGACACCGGATCTTTACGTGGGAATTTTGGGAGCCGAGGCAAAAGCCAGAGCTTATAAGCTGGTAAATGAGATCCGCAGCCATGGGTTGATTGTGGAGACGGATTATATGGATCGCAGCGTGAAGGCTCAGATGAAATATGCCAACAAGATTGGTGCAAAAAAGGTTGTGATTATCGGCGAAAATGAGCTTGAAAAGGATGCGGCAAATGTAAAAGATATGGCAACAGGGGAGCAGACGGAAGTGAAGCTTTCCGAACTGCCAAAGCTGTTTGTATAATTATAGAAGTGAAAAACAGCAGCATTCAGAACAGTGCCAGAACAATTTACAGACACAGCTTTAAGTGGCTGGGAATTGTTCTATATAAGAGGTGCTGGAGGAATGCTGCGGAACTTAATAAGGAGGCTAGAGATGTTTCAGTCAAGAACACATACTTGCAATGACCTGCGTATAGAGCATGCAGGGGAAACCGTAACGCTGACCGGATGGTATGAAAATCTGCGCAAGGTCAGCAAAAATCTGGGTTTTCTGATACTGCGTGATTTTTATGGAACAACCCAATTTGTCATTGAAACCGAAGAAATGATGGAAAAGCTTTCCGGCGTCAACAATGAATCCACATTGTCTGTCACGGGTAAGGTACGGGAGCGTTCCAGCAAGAACCCCAATCTGCCTACAGGGGAGATTGAGGTAGTGCCGGAGTCTATAGAGGTTTTGGGCAAATGCCGCTACAATGAACTGCCCTTTGAGATTAACCGTTCCAAGGAAGCAGACGAAAATACCCGTCTGCGTTACCGCTATTTGGATTTGAGAAATCCGGCAGTAAAGGACCGCATTATTCTGCGCTGCAATGTGGTGGCGGAGCTTAGAAAGAGTATGACAGAGCACGGATTTTTGGAGATCACCACACCCATTCTCACCTGTTCCTCTCCGGAAGGTGCAAGAGATTATCTGGTGCCCTCCAGAAATCATCCAGGGAAATTTTATGCACTCCCCCAGGCACCCCAGCAGTTTAAGCAGCTTTTGATGACCTCTGGATTTGATCGCTACTTTCAGATTGCTCCCTGCTTCCGGGATGAGGATGCCAGAGCCGACCGCTCTCCCGGGGAATTTTATCAGCTTGATATGGAGATGGCATTTGCCACCCAGGAGGATGTATTTGCAGTGCTTGAGGATGTGCTTCCCCCTGTTTTTGCAAAGTATGGGACTTATGGTACGGCTTCAAAAGCCCCCTTTAAGCGTATTTCCTTCCACGAAGCTATGGAACGGTATGGATCGGACAAGCCGGATCTGCGGATTGATCTGACTCTGACAGACGCTGCCGGCTGTATGGAGGACTGCGGCTTTGGTCCCTTTGAGGGGCAGAATGTACAGGCTGTGGTATTCAGTAAATTCGGAGCTACAAGAAAAGTAATTGATAAAATGTGTGCAGACGTGGAGGTACAGACAGGAAATAAGGCATACTGGTTCCGTTTGGATGAAAAGGGCGAATTAGTAGGAGGCATCTCCAAGTTTCTGGCAGAGCGAAAGGATGCGGTAATAGAAGCCCTTTCTTTACAGCCAGGCGATTTTGTAGGATTGGCAGCAGGAAAGAAGGAGACAGCCCAGAAGACAGCCGGCGTGTTCAGGAAGGTTCTTGGAAATACTGTGGAAGGTCATATGAATAAGGAGTGCTATGAGTTCTGCTGGATCGTAGACTTCCCTATGTATGAGATTGGGGAAGAGTCCGGAAAGCTGGAATTCTGTCATAATCCGTTTTCCATGCCTCAGGGAGGCATGAAGGATCTGCTGGAAAAGGATCCGCTGGATATTTATGCTTATCAGTATGATTTGGTCTGCAATGGCGTGGAGCTGTCCTCCGGAGCCGTTCGGAACCATGACCCGGAGATTATGGTAAAAGCTTTTGAGCTGGTGGGACTGGGAGAAGAAGATGTGAAGGCGAAGTTCCCGGCCATGTATAATGCTTTCTGTTACGGAGCACCGCCCCACGCAGGGATTGCTCCCGGAGTTGACCGCATGGTGATGCTGATTGCAGGCGAAGAGAGTATCCGAGAGATTATTCCATTCCCCATGAACAAGACGGCTCAGGATGTAATGATGGGAGCGCCGGCCGAGGTAGATCCCCAGCAGCTTAAGGATGTGCACATTGGGCTTGAACTGCCGGAGGAGAAGAAAGAGTCCTAAGGATATATATATTGATTATGTAAAAACGACAAAGAATGCAGCTACCGTAGATAGGTAGTGCAGAAAAAGAATAGCCAGGATTATCTGGATGATTAAAATGCAGGGCATACCGATGACAAAGGCGGTATGCCTTGTTTTATGCCGGAAAATCTGCATACCAAGGATAGAGCCGACACTGCCGCCCAGGATTGCGGCGAGAAACAGCGTTCTTTCCGGTATGCGCCATTTTCTGCTGCGGGCTTTGTACTTATCCAGACCCATAAGAATAAAACCAAGAACATTTATAAAAAATAGATAGCAGAGTATAATACCGGATAGCATATGATCACCTGCCTTCTGTTATGCTGGTATAATATTTTGCCAAGTATTTGCAGCTGTATTATACCAAATGGCTTGAGAAGTGTAAAGCTCATTCGATTTCAAGATGCTTTTCTTGAAGGTACAGTAAAAAAGTACTTGCTTTTTTGTATCGTCTCGCATATAATGAAGCATGTGTTAAAAAGACAAATGTACGTTGCAGAAAGACAAATGAAAGGCGCAGAAAAGCAAAAGTAGGAGGAACTCTATGTATTCTTTTGATGAAGTAAAAGCAGTGGACAGTGAAGTGGCTGCAGCCATCCGGGCGGAGATGGATCGTCAGAACAGCCACATTGAATTGATTGCATCGGAAAACTGGGTATCCAAAGCTGTTATGGCAGCTATGGGAAGTCCTTTAACCAATAAATATGCGGAAGGTTATTCTGGAAAGCGCTACTACGGCGGCTGTGAGTGCGTGGATATGGTAGAAGATTTGGCCATTGAGCGTGCGAAAAAGATCTTTGGCTGTGAGTATGTAAATGTGCAGCCCCATTCCGGTGCTCAGGCGAATATGGCAGTTGAATTTGCCATGCTGGAACCGGGAGATACCATTATGGGGCAGAATCTGGCTCATGGCGGACATCTGACACACGGAAGCCCTGCCAACTTTTCCGGAAAGTATTTTAAGGTAGTGCCCTATGGGGTGAATGATGACGGTGTGCTGGATTATGAGGAGATTCGCCGTCTGGCTCTGGAGTGCAAGCCGAAGCTTATCATTGCAGGAGCAAGCGCTTATGCCAGAACCATTGACTTTAAGCGGTTTCGGGAGATTGCGGACGAGGCAGGCGCTTATCTGATGGTAGATATTGCTCATATTGCAGGTTTGGTGGCAGCAGGACTTCATCCAAGTCCCATTCCCTATGCGCATGTAACTACAACAACTACTCATAAGACCCTTCGGGGACCCAGAGGCGGTATGATTATGTCCGATGCGGAGACAGCAAAGAAGTTCAACTTCAACAAAGCTGTATTTCCGGGAATCCAGGGCGGTCCTTTGATGCATGTGATTGCGGCTAAGGCAGTTTGCTTTGCCGAAGCGCTGACACCGGAGTATAAGGAGTATCAGCAGCAGATTGTAAAGAATGCGCAGGCTCTTTGTAAGGGATTAATGGATCGGGGCATAAAGATTGTATCTGGAGGAACAGATAATCATCTGATGCTTGTAGATCTGACTCCCTTTGATTTGACAGGCAAGGAAGTGGAACATCTTCTGGATGCTGCCAATATTACTGCCAACAAGAATACCATTCCCAATGATCCCAAGTCTGCATTTGTTACCAGCGGAGTTCGCATCGGAACACCGGCAGTAACAGCCAGAGGATTGAAGGAAGCAGATATGGAGATTGTGGCGGAAGCGGTAGCCATGATGATCAAAGAGGGTGAAGCAGCCACAGAAAAGGCAAAGGCTCTGGTAAAGAGCTTGACAGATAAGTACCCGCTGGATATGTAAATATGTAAGAGTGTACCTTAATGGCTGATACCTGCCTATCCGTGAGAGATGTATTAGAATATAACTTTGGGTTATAGATTTAGAAAAAATGTGAGAAATAAAAAAGAGAATTATTTATTTTACAGGCTCCTCTTTTGATTTCGAAGACTTCATAGGAAGACGACTCCGTTTTCCAATTCCTATGATATCAAAAAATTTAAAGTGAGGGTGATTCCTGTATATGCCATGGTTTTAAGGAATTCTTAAATAGTATTTTCAAAACAGTTGTGCTATACTAGGGATGTATTATGTAGATATGGTATATTTGGTTGATTTCTGCGAATAATGAGCTGATTTTGATATATGTATTTGGCTTATGCGGTGGAAATCAGAAGAAGATAGAAATTAGCTTATAGAGAAATGGCTTCTAGTAGTCCGTACCGGAAATCCTTGTGCATATTTCCGGTCTATTTCTCCGATAGCACAGGTCAAAAAGCCTCGCCGTAGCACCACTACGTCTGCGTTTTTTGACCTGCACTCTCGGAAAAATATCCTCAGAAATATGCACAAGGATTTCCGATACGGACTACTAGTAACTGGAGGCAAAAGGGGAATATTATGGCACAGGAAAGAGAGCCTGTGATTCAGGTAAAGAATTTGTATAAAATTTACCGAGTGGGAAAAAACAAAGTCAGAGCCCTGAACGGTGTGGATTTAGAGATTTATAGAGGAGAGTTTTGCTCCATAGTGGGTACTTCCGGTTCGGGTAAATCTACCATGCTGAATATGCTGGCTGGTCTTGAGAAACCCACTAAGGGCGAGGTGATTATATCAGGGGAGCATCTGGAGCGGATGAATGAGAACCAGCTGGTAAGGTTCCGCCGGGAACATGTGGGTTTTATTTTTCAATCCTTTAATCTTCTGGGGACAATGAATGCGAAGGAAAATGTGGCTCTGCCGCTGACCTTTCGGGGCGTTCCAAAGAAGGTGCGGCTTGATAAGGCAGACAAGATGCTGGATCTGGTAGGACTGCGCAAGCATAAGACTCACAAGCCCAATGAGATGTCCGGAGGACAGCAGCAGCGTGTGGGCGTGGCAAGAGCGCTGGTGGTGGATCCGGAGATTATTTTTGCGGATGAGCCCACAGGTAATCTGGACTCCAATACTTCGGCAGAGGTTATGGAGCTGATGAAAAAGATTGTACGGGAGCAGAATCAGACGCTGGTGATGGTAACGCATGATAATCATCTGGCCGGTTTTGCGGATCGGATTTTTCATATTATAGACGGAAAAATTGTGAAAATTGAGGACAACCGGAAGAACGGGGAGGTAGAGACATTATGAGAAGATTGGGATTGATAAAACGAGGACTGGCGCTTGCGCTGTGCGGTATGTTGACGGTTCCGGCGATTGGGATGCTGTGGGAGCCGATAGCGGTGGAGGCGAGTAGTCAATTGCCAGGTGGGGAAGGTGCAGGAGGCCCAGGTGTATCGCCAAAGAATGAGGATGATACGGCAAATGAGGAAGACAAAAGGACTGCTGTTTCGCAAATTAAACAGAAGTATCTTACGAAACAAAAGCAGATTGAAGCAGTAGGAAAAAAAGAAATAGCAGAGGCAACAAGAGATGAAGCAATTGCATTGATAAACGATTCAACAATTACTTCAAAAAGCATTATACAAGATATTGTAACGGAAACTGCTGCAAAGTTTGAAACTTTTACAATAAAAGATCCTGACCCGGAACCAGAACCCGAGCCCGAACCAGAACCTGAGCCCACCACCACAAACAACAACATCATGGTAGGCGGCAACTGGATCACTCCGGTAGCCAACGGCGGAGCCCAGGTAAGCGTAGTACTTCCTATAGTCAATATGGGCCGTACCCGTGTCAAAAATGTAGTAGTAACCCCTCAGATCAGCGACGATGCCAGTAAATGGCCCTTTGAGATCGAGACATCCAATTACACCCAGACCATTGACCGTCTTCCCGGTACAGATGACGGGGGAGACGATATGGAGCGCCGCAGAGAGCTGACATGGATTTTAAGAACCAGAAAGGATGCACCAGGAGGCTATCGTCCCGTTGTTTTTGATGTAACCTTTGAGAATGACGATCACACCCTGACCACCGTGAATCTGACCACCTACGTAAATGTAAAGGGAACTACAGGTACATCCGCAGACGGAACAGCCTCCACTCCCCGTGTAATTGTCACAGGCTTCACCACAGATCCGGAGGAAGTACGTGCAGGTGAGACCTTTACCTTGACCCTGCACATGCAGAATACCTCCAAATCAACGGCAGTTCAGAATATGCTTTTCGATATTCAGGCAGCCAGTGAGAGCACAGACACTACCTATGTAGCGGCAGCATTTCTTCCCACAGCGGGTTCCAGCACCATCTTTGTAGATCGGATTGCAGCAGGGGCCACCAAGGACATTTCCATGGAGATGGAGGCCCGGTCCGATTTGGCCCAGAAGCCCTATGTGGTGAATGTAAAGATGAATTACGAGGACGAGAGCGTTCATGCCTATGAAAATACAGCCAGCGTATCCATCCCGGTTCGCCAGGAGGCCCGTGTGGATATCAGCAGCATTGAGGTAATGCCCGATTCCATTGATGTAGGTAACGAAGCCAACGTTATGTTCAGCGTCTACAATATCGGAAAGACAAAGCTTTACAATACAAGCATAAAGTTTATATCAGATTCTGTCAGCGGCGGTGATACATATCTGGGCAATATTGAACCAGGCGCAACAGCCAACGTGGACGCATATCTGTCAGGCGCCGCAGCTACCATGGATGACGGCATTGTAAAGATAGAGATTACCTTTGAGGACGAGGCAGGAGAAGCAACCACCATTGAAAAAGAAATGACTCTGTTTGTTAATGAGATGTATTTCTCGGATGACATGATGATGGATGATATGTACGGTGAGGATATGATGGATCAGCAGGGCGGCTTTAAAATCTGGTGGGTGATCGTGCCGGCAGTGCTGGTTGTTATCGGCATTATTATATTTGTTGTAATCCGCAGAAAGAAGAAGAAAAAAGCTCAGGAGCTTCAGGAGTTGGAGGATGATCTGGAGGAACTGAGTGAAGACGGTCCGGAAGGACGCTCCGGGTACGAAGAAAGTGATGGGGAAACAGAAAAGCTAAGTCCGTGGAAGAAGTGGAAGAAGCGGAGGTCAGAGAAGAGGAACGGTCTATGAGTGTAGCAGATTTGCTCAAAATGAGCCTTAGCAGCCTTTGGCGCCGAAAGCTTCGGACGATTCTGACCGTTCTTGGTGTAGTTATTGGAACGGCATCCATAGTGGTTATGATTTCTCTGGGTCTGGGCCTTAATAAAACCAGCATGGAACAAATCGAACAGTATGGCGGTCTTACTACGATTACGGTTTATTCCAACGAGGGCGGCGGCTACAGCTATTATGGCGGCGAAGTGGCAGTTTCTGCGGATGGCGGCAGTGACAGCGACAGCCAGGAACCGGTTCGAATTGATGATGCTGCCATTGAACAGTTTTCCCATATGGAGCATGTGGAGATAGCATCTCCCGTGCTCAGCACATGGGTTTTGCTGCGTCAGGGCGTGTGGGAGAACAGCGCTTCCATTCGCGGCATGAGCAGAGAAGCTCTGGAAAAAATGGATCTGGATGTGAAAGAGGGAAGCCTTCCGGAAGAGGGCGGAGAGCTGCAGTTTTTCTATGGAAATACGGTGATTACGGACTTTTATAACACAAAGACAGGTATGAACCCTTACTACGAGAATTATGATTATGAGCATCCGGAGAATAACGTGCTGGCAGATGTGGATCTAATGAATACACCCATGTTTGTGATTTTTGATACGGATGCCTACTATGAATCTCAATACGGCGGAACGGATGAGAACGGTAATCCCATACCGGCTCCCAAGAAATATATGGTGCCTGCCTGCGGCCTGATGGACGGAGGCCCGGAGGAATGGGGAGAAAATGCCAACAGCATTCTCTGCGATGTGGAGGCGCTTAAGGCCCAATTAAAAAAGGTATTCAAGGGAAAGGTAATACCGGGGCAGCCTACCAACAAGTCGGGAAAGCCCTATAAAGAAATTTATTATAATCAGGCGTATATCCGTGTGGATGATATGAATTATGTAACAGATGTACAGGACCAGATTCGGGCACTTGGTTTTCAGGCGGAAAGCAATGTGGAGTGGATGAATCAGGTGCAGGAGCAGTCCAGATCCATTCAGATGGCTCTTGGCGGCATTGGAGCAGTGTCCTTCTTTGTGGCAGCCATCGGTATTGCCAACACCATGATGATGTCCATCTATGAACGAACCAAGGAGATTGGCGTTATGAAGGTGTTGGGCTGCGATATGGGTGCTATTCGGAATATGTTTCTGGCAGAAGCGGGGTTCATCGGCCTGATTGGAGGAATTGTGGGATTGATGCTGAGTTATGGAATATCGGCCATTATTAATTTTGTCACAAAAGCCAGTTATGCTTCCGGAATTTCCTATATCCCCATTTATCTTGTGCTTCTGGCTATGATATTTGCAGTATTTATGGGAATGCTGGCAGGTTTGTTTCCGGCTCTTAGAGCCATGCGTCTGAGTGCCCTGGCAGCGATACGAAATGAGTAGAGTAATGAGACGACGAAGAAGACGGAGAAGGAGAACGGCAGGAAAAGTCCTGCTGATGGTTCTGTCCATGCTGATAATCAGCATCAGTATGGGAGCGGTAGCATGGATAGTGATAGACAGAAACGACAGGTCTGGTGAAATTACTGGGCCTGTCATTTTGGCGTATGCAAAAAAGGCGGAAGCGGTCTGCCAGGAGGCTTTTTCAGAACAGGAGAGAGAAAAAGCAGCCGCTTTGGCCGAAGCTCAGAAGGAAGCAGAGCCAGAGGACACGGAATCAGAGGAAATGGAATCACAGGAACCGGAAGTACCAAAGGAGCCGGATACCATTCCAAATGCGGAGGATGAGGAGGTAGATCCGGATATGGCGCCCAAGCTTCGGATTGTACTGGATCCGGGTCATGGAGGCCCGGGATTGAAGGATGAGCAGGAGCTTGGAGCTATTTACCGGGATACCTATGAGAAATATCTGACTTTGGAGATTGCAAAAGCTATGAAAGAAGAACTATCTCAGTATGGGAATGTAGAGATTTTTATGACCAGGAATACAGATCGGGCGCTGACTTTAAAAGAGAGAGCGGCTTATGCAGAATCCGTAGGAGGAGATCTTCTGGTAAGCCTTCATTTAAATGCATCTTTGGAGCATAATTTTTATGGGTCTGAGGTCTTTGTGTCAGCCTTTGATCATTTTTATGCCAGAGGTGCAGGGGTGGGAGAGAGCATTCTGAACCAGCTTACAGACTATGGCTTTGTCTCAAAGGGAGTAAAGACCAGATTGGGAAGCAAGGGAGCGGACTATTATGGCATTATCCGTGAATGCAAAAGTCTGGGAATCCCGGCGCTGATCGTAGAGCATGGCTATATGGATGAGGATTCCGATTGGGCACGAATGAATACAACAGATGCCCTGAAAGCTCTTGGGCGGCGAGACGGGGCAGGACTTGCAGCGTATTACGGCTTGGAAAAGGGGAAGATACTTTCAGAGCTCCCGACTATAGATGAGACAATTCCGTCTTCTGTAGTCCGCCCGGATACCACACCGCCGGAAGAAGTGTGGTACAGAAAGGAACAGCAAGGAGACGGAAGGTGGCTGATCACGCTTCATGGTGTGGAGCGGGAAAGCAGGGTGATGTATTATGATTACAGTCTGGACGGGGGAGAGACTTACGGCAGCTTAAAGCTGTGGGATAAAGGAGACACAATTCAGTTTCCTATGTCATTAACCGGAGAAGAACAATTGGCCTTTCGGGTATACAACAATTATGAGCTTAGGACAGAAATCGGCAATTAAAGTATCTTTAAGGTGCTTGTGCCATAGAAATATTGTGTTATACTATAATTATACAATGCTTTTGCGTATTTTATATGGAACCCTTAGCTCTGCATCTGGCAGATGGACTTGTTTTTACAATGGAGAATCAAAATGATGAAAAAATGGAAATGCAGGCTCAAAAGTGTTTTTTTAGCGGTTTTGACGGCGGCATTGGTTACAGGAGGCACCAATTATTGGACGTTGGCAGCAATGGCAGCCGGCAGAACTGGCAGCTCCGATTATGAGACCGCAGGCGGGGAAAACCTGACAGCCGACGAAAAGAGGATTTATAATGCATTAAAATCTGCGGCAAAAGGAATTGCCGCAGGCAAAAGAATATCTACAATTGTAAATATGAGTGGTTTTACTTCTCTTTGGAATTCGTCGGAAGAAATCACGGAAATGCTTGATGGGATTATGTCCGATCTTTTGCAAGATTATCCCGGCGATTTCTATTGGTATGGAAAAGAATATTATGGTGAGTGGCCTGTGGAAGATGATGGTAAAGTACGTTCCATGACAGTTTCCCTGGCTGTGCTGCCAGAATATCAGGATTCCGATCTGTATACGATAGATACTCAGAAAGCGAAGGCGGCACAAAAGTCTGCAGAAAACGCCCAGGCTATTGTAGAAAAATACGAGAAGGCATCCGATTACAAGAAACTGAAGGGCTATGTGAAAGAAATCAATAATCTTGTTTCCTATGACGAGAGTATCTATGATGATGATTCGGTGTCCTGTGAGGCTCCGTGGCAGTTTATATGGGTGTTTGACGGCGACAGAAACACAAATGCGGCATATGAGGGTTATGCAGACGCTTTCCAGTATTTATGCGATATGTCCGAATTTCAGAATGCGGCATGCTATACAGTGGAGGGAGCCGTATCAGGGGGAGTGGGCGAAGGCAGCTATATGTGGAACATCGTCACCCTGGAAGGAAATAATTATCTGGTGGATGTGGCCAACTGCAGCACACAGGCAGTTGGAGCGCCGGATCAATTATTTCTGGCAGGAACAGAAGGATCCGCAAGGGACGGCTACACCTTTTCCCTGAATCAAGGAAAAGATGCCATTACATATGAATATGGCAGGGGGCAGTCGGGTATTTTCGGAGATATTCTTGAGCTTTCTCCTTATCAATATCAGGATCCGGATAAGCTGAAGCTGACAGTTACCCCTCCGACTGCAGAAGTAACCTTTGGTGATGCTGTAGATAATGGAGCGCTCATAGGAGGCTCTGCCGTAAATGAGAAGAAGGAGGCAGTTTCAGGCACCTTTACATGGGCTGACGGAGTGACCTTCTACGGAAATGCAGGTACGAATACTCTGCAGGCGGTTTTTACACCGGAGAATCCTCAGTATCCTCCGGTGGAAGATGTTTCCGTCAGGGTGAAGGTGAATCGAAGGCCCGTGACCGTTCAGGCGGAGGCAAAAAGCAAAACCTACGGGGATCCGGATCCGGAATGGACTTATACATACTCTAATGTTATAGAGGGATATCCCTTGTCTGGCAGACTGGCCCGGACATCCGGCGAAGAAGTGGGAACTTATTCTATCCTTCAGGGCACTTTGACTGATACGGAGAACCCTAATTATACGATTGTCTTTACAGGAAACAATCTGAAAATCAACCCCGGAGATCGCAGCGCTCTACAATTTATGGCAGGTAATGAGCGGGCTTCGGCGGCAAATGCGGTGACAATTAAAACAGATGCGGTTTATGGTGACTCCTGGTCAGAGATTGTGAGAATCGGTTCCATTACAGCGAAACTGGGTGCAGGAAGTGACAGTGCTCCAGGGCATTTTACATTACAGGAAAGCGGAACGCCGGGAGTGGGCAGCGGTCAGAGATTTCATGTATTATACAACGGCACCATCGGCGGGCATACTTATACCAATGAATTGGTGTGTGAAGGAACAGTAGATGTAAAAAAACGTGTCGTTACTGTATCAGAAGGAAGCTATAAGGTGAGTAAGACCTATGACAGAACAAGGTCAGGAGGAACTGCTTCCGGTCAATTAGTTCTTAACAATGTTTTGGCGGAAGATGCCAACAGGCTTGACGTTAAGGCAGTGCCGGAAGGTTATACAGATCCCAATGTAAACGGGCAGCAGAGAATGACGGCAAACCTTACTCTAAGCGGGGCAGCAGCAAATAACTATGAGCTGGGCAGCAATCAGATGGAGGTGCCCTGTGAGATTCTGCCCCAGACAATCACCCCGGCCATGAAGGTGTCAGGAAACTACAGCTACACCGGCCGCGCAGTAGTGCCAACAGTAACTGTGGCAAATGGAACAGATGTATTGGAAGCATCTGACTATGAATTGTCAGTTAGCAATAACAGGAATGCGGGAACCGGAAGGGTGGCTGCCAGACCTCGCAGCGGCGGCAATTATACCTGGAGTTCGGCGGTGGAGGCATCTTTTACCATTGATAAGGCAGAATATAAAGGGACAAAAACGGGCAGTACTTCTATGGAATCCGGCGGCACGGCGGTTTTCAGCCTTTTCTCCATGCTTCCGGAGGGTTATAAGCTGGGAGATATTCGAGTGTCAGATCCGGATAAAATTTTTGCGGAAACTCCAACCATCGCCAAGACGGTATTATCCTGCAAGCTGACAGATGATGAGGGTAAAGAGGGAAAATCGGCGGTAGTTACAGTGCCGGTGACAGAGACTGCCAATTATCTCGCCTATGATCTAAACTTTACTGTGACTATGGCGTCGCAGCATTCTGGAACAGCAAATCCCCCTGCATCCTCCGGAAATCAAACCGGTACAGCTAAGGATCCTGCGGAACCTCCAAAATCCACATCAGGTATACAGGCAGATCAGCTTCCGGCAGGAGATGACAGTATAGATGAGGAAACGCCCAACAGTGCAAATGTTACACCTCTGGGCAGGCAGAATACCAAGTCTGGAAGAACAGGCGGTATCGGCGCAGGACCTGTTGTATGGTGCTTAGTGGGAGCAGCCGTAGCAGCCGGAGCATTCGGAAGTGTTTATTTTGTGAGACGTAAGCAGAAAACAAAACCAGAAGAATAGAAAAGCAATAAAAACAGGGCTGTACCCAAATCAGAGCTGCAGGAGTATTGCAGCTCTGATTTGTTACAGCCCTGTTTTTACTAATATCCCAGTTCCTCTCCAATCAAAATTACTTGAATCCTGCCGGGGATGTGTGATCTTCTTGTAATGACAATCTGACTGCAGATACAGTCAGGAGACTGACAGTTGGAACACCTTCCGGTAACGGCGCAGGGGGTCTTCTTGTTCAGCCGCAGTGCATTGATGGGAGCGGCAGTATTGCGAACACGATCATGGCCTTCCTCCACGGAAGCTGCAACCTTATTCATGCCAGCCAGTATAATGACATTGTCCGGGCCGGAACTAAGACAGGCAACCCGGTTTCCGGCACCGTCTACATTCACAAGCTCGCCGTCCAAAGTAATGGCATTGGTGCTCATAAAAAAGTAATCAGCACAGACGACTTTTGCATAAATCTCCTTTTTCTCCTGGGGGGTCTTACCTGCAAATCGGTCAATCAAAGTATAATTTCCCTTCTTTAAGGCATCCATCAGGCCGCATTCCTCCATGGTCATAGTTCCGCCCCAGGTAACAGATGCCTGCTCAGGGAGCAGCTCCAAAACTTTTTTCACAGCAGCAGCACTGTCTTCGCAGTACCAGCCCTTCATCTGGCGCTTTTCCAAGTTGGAAATAATGGTTTTGGCCGTATTTTCATAATATTGCTTCTTTGGTGTCATAGATTTCGATCCTCCTATCTTAAGTTCCGCAGTGCTTGAACAATCTTCATTTGCTTAGATAAATTTCCGATCGCAAGACCATGGGTCTGTAAATCTATCTGAGGATTATTCAGGCACTGCTGTTTCCTGATTTCTATTATTTCATTATAAGAGGATTTTTCCGCTATTTCAAGATTATTAATTCTGCAAAGTTACAGGCATCATGGAAAGGCGAAGGAAGAAGCCCTGTTCCTTGTGGCAGATGGGGCAGACAGCCGGAGCCATGGGGCCCATGTGGATATGGCCGCAGTTCAGGCAGATCCAGGCCTCCTGCTTGTCAGAGGAAAACAGCGCATTGTCTTCCATTAGTTTTGCAAAGGCGCAGAAACGATCTCCGTGAATCTTTTCAATATCTGCAATTCCATAAAAGGATGAAGCGATTGCTAGGAAGCCTTCCTCCTTGGCTTTGTCACCAAAAGCTTTGTAAATTGGATCGTGCTCTTCATATTCATTATGCTGAGCGGCCCTGAGAAGCTCTGCCATACTGGGATAGAGATCAATGGGATAGCCGCCGTCAACTTCGATAGTTGTGCCGGCCAGAGGCTTTAAGTGATTGTAGAAGATTTCTGCATGTTCTTTTTCCTGATTGGCTGTGAAGGTAAACAGCTTTTCGATTACAGGAAGCTTCTGTCTCTTAGCTTCCTCCGCTGCAAAGGTGTAACGGTTACGGGCCTGACTTTCACCTGCAAAGGCCCTCATCAGGTTTTCTCTTGTTTCGCTGTGCTGAAAATCAACAGACATAGATAAATACTCCTTTCGTAGTGTTTATAGCGGGTTATTTGGATTCATATGCAACAAGTACAATGTTGCGGCCAAGCTCTCTGGAAAGCTTTTGCTCTGTACTGGTTAGAGTATCAGCGGCAGAGCCGGAGAGATGGGCGGCAGTATAAGATGCAAGATCTTCTTTTTGAAGGGCTTGTTCCATTCGATCTGCCGCTGCCCGGCAGGATGGCGGCAGTTCCATGGCAGATGGTTTGTGGGGTCTGTGGCACATAAATATTCCTCCTTAAGTTGTTGCGCAACGGTACTAAAGGGTAAAGTCACTTCGGCACACCTGTAATGAGAGAAACTTTCATTCGAAAGGGCACTCATGAAGGTTCCTCTCGTGTGCCTTTGCGACTTTACCGTCCAGCATAAAATATTTCTTAAAACACTTGACATTTTTTAGCTGGACTAGTTCTGCAATATCTTTCCAGTATGCAGGTAATCTCTCTGCTTCTGATGAGACATTGATAGTCCATTGGATCTTAGGAGTAGTATGTGTCAGAAGGGGAATTTTTATAAATATTTTGGATAAATCATATAAGAAATAAAAAAATAAGACGCAAAAAAACCTTTGAACTGCATGAGCTCAAAGGTTCTGAGAGCGATAGACGGGGCTCGAACCCGCGGTCTCGACCTTGGCAAGGTCGCGCGTTACCAACTACGCCACTATCGCATCAGTACTTTGCCGTTTTGTATCAGCGACATGATTGATAATACAACAAACGAAAACATTTGTCAATACTTTTTTTGAAAAAAGTTTGGGTTGAGAAATTGCTGTAATGATGGTACACTTAAAAGCATCAATGGATGACCGCTTTTTCGTACTGGATTTCGGTCAGCCGGCAGAACAATCGTAATAATACTTTATACCAAATAACGGAGGAATTGAAGATGAAGAAACTGATGATGAAAAAAGGGTCTACCTGTATGGCGTGTCTGGAATGTGTACGGGCATGTTCTGAGGCATTTTATAAAGAGTTTGATCCGGACAAGGCATGTCTGCAGATTGTGGAGAAAAAGAGCGTACGTCCTTTGGTCTGTCCTCAGTGCGGCAAGTGTGCAGAAGCCTGTGAAGCAGGGGCAATCACTCAGAATGCCAAGGGCGTTTATATGGTAAATAAGAAGCTTTGTACAGGCTGCGGCAAGTGTGCAGAGGCTTGTCCTTTTGGCCTGATGGTGAAGGCAGAGACTTCTCCCGCAGCCTCCAAGTGTATTGCCTGCGGAATCTGTGCCAAAGCATGCCCTATGGATGTACTTGAGGTTGTGGAGAGTTAAACTTAGAAGCTTTTGCTCTGGTATTCATTTGACTGGCAGCACTATGCGGGATGGTAAGATGGAAGTCTGGATTCGGTCAGCTTGGAGTCAGCAGAAAAGGAGAAGAAGGATGAGTTATGCGGACACGCTATTTATCAACATGTGCCGTGATATTATAGAGAACGGAACAAGCACAGAGGGAGAGAAAGTGCGTCCCAAATGGGAGGACGGAAGCTATGCTTACACAATCAAGCGGTTCGGAGTGGTGAACCGCTATGACTTGTCAAAGGAATTTCCGGCGCTGACTCTTCGAAGAACGGCCTTAAAAAGCTGCATGGATGAGATTCTTTGGATTTATCAGAAAAAATCCAACAATATCCATGATTTAAACAGCAGTATTTGGGACGAATGGGCAGATGAATCTGGCTCTATTGGAAAAGCTTATGGCTATCAGATCGGCGTTGAAAGCCGGTATAAAGAAGGCATGATGGATCAAATGGATCGAGTACTCTATGATCTGAAGAATAATCCTTACAGCCGCAGGATTATGACCAATACCTATGTATTTGCAGACTTAAGTGAGATGAATCTGTATCCCTGCGCCTACAGTGCCACTTATAATGTGACGAAAAAAACAGGAGAGGAAAAGCTGACATTGAACATGGTTCTTAATCAGCGCTCTCAAGATGTACTTACAGCTAATAACTGGAATGTGTGTCAGTATGCCATCCTGCTTATGATGGTAGCCCAGTCCTGTAATATGCTTCCGGGAGAGCTGGTTCATGTCATTGCAGATGCTCATATTTATGACCGTCATGTGGAGATTGTAAAGGAACTGATTGAGCGTCCTGCATATGCAGCACCAAAGGTATCACTGAATCCGGATATTACAGATTTTTACGCATTTACCACGGCAGATCTACTGATAGAGGATTATGAGACAGGGCCTCAGGTAAAAAATATTCCTGTGGCTGTCTGAAAAATAAGAGTTATTGCGGAATTGAAATGGAGAGAATATGAATCTGATTGTAGCGGTAGATAAAAATTGGGGAATCGGCCTGAAAAACAAATTGCTGGTGAGCATTCCGGAGGATATGAAGTTTTTTCGGACAGAGACCACCGGAAAGGTAGTAGTGATGGGCAGGAAAACTCTGGAGACTTTCCCTAACAAAATGCCCTTAAAGAACCGGACAAATATTGTATTAACTGCCAATCCGGACTATGAGGTGAAAGGAGCGCTGGTTTTTCACACAATGGAAGAAGTATTGGAAGAATTGAAAAACTATCCGTCCGAAGATATTTATATTATTGGAGGCGCAAGTATTTACAGGCAGTTTCTTCCTTACTGCAAGGCTGCTCATGTTACAAAGATTGATTATGCTTATGAGGCGGATACTTATTTTCCGAATCTGGACGAAAAGCCGGAG
Source organism: Candidatus Merdisoma sp. JLR.KK006 (assembly GCF_036941035.1). Classification (NCBI taxonomy): domain Bacteria; kingdom Bacillati; phylum Bacillota; class Clostridia; order Lachnospirales; family Lachnospiraceae; genus Candidatus Merdisoma; species Candidatus Merdisoma sp. JLR.KK006. The sequence continues at coordinate 38,244 of NZ_JAYMNS010000020.1, forward strand.
TGGAGCGTGGAGGCTTCCAGCGGAGAAAAGACTTATTATGATCTGGAATTTGAGTTTGTAAAGTACTGCAACAGCAGGCCGGTGATGTAGGCCGCAGCGTATGCTTGGAAACTCAAAAAAGCATTGACATCATCTAAAAAAAGTAGAATAATGAGAAAAAACGTAAAAGAGGAGTGATGTTATGTTAGACATCAAATTCATCAAAACTGAAAATCCCAAGCCTATTCCGGGACCGGAGAATCCGCTGGTGTTTGGTACAATTTTTACAGATCATATGTTTGTAATGGATTATACAGAAGGACAGGGCTGGCATGATGCCAGAATTGAGCCTTATGCGCCTATTAGTCTGGAGCCTTCTGCTATGGTATTTCACTATGGACAAGAGATGTTCGAGGGCCTGAAGGCTTACAAGACAGAGGATGGCAGGATCCTTATGTTCCGTCCGGACAAGAACATTGAACGTGCCAACAACTCGAACCGCCGCCTCATGATTCCGGAGATTCCGGAAGAAGATTTCCTTACGGCTCTTAAAGAGCTGGTTCGAATCGAGCAGGCGTGGATTCCCACAAAGGAGGGAACCTCTCTTTATATCCGTCCCTTTGTAATTGCGACAGATCCCTTCCTTGGCGTGCGGCCTTCTTATACTTATAAGTTTATGATCATCCTCTCACCGGTAGGCGCTTACTATCCGGAGGGATTGAATCCGGTTAAGATCTGGATTGAGGATGAGTATGTGCGTGCAGTTCGGGGCGGTATTGGTGAGGCAAAGACGGGAGGCAATTATGTGGCGTCTCTGGCAGCCCAGATGAAGGCTCATGAGGAGGGCTATTCTCAGGTACTCTGGCTGGATGGTGTAGAGCGAAAGTATATTGAAGAAGTAGGAGCTATGAATATCTTCTTCAAGATCAATGGTACTGTAGTGACGCCTCAGTTAAATGGCAGCATTCTTCCGGGTGTAACCAGAAGAACGTGTGTGGAATTGTGCAAGTCATGGGGATTGCCGGTGGAAGAACGCAAGGTTTCCGTAGATGAACTGGAAGAAGCGGCCAGAACGGGAGCTTTGGAAGAAGTATGGGGTTCCGGTACGGCGGCTGTTATCTCTCCGGTAGGCCATCTGCGCTATGAGAATGAGGTATTCCAGATTGGAGACGGCGGTATCGGTGAACTGAGTCAGAAACTCTATGATACGGTAACAGGTATTCAGTTAGGCAAGGTAGAAGATACATTCGGCTGGACTGTGGAAGTAAAATAGATAAGAAAATGCATTGCTGAAGAAGCATAAAATACAAAAGAAAAAGGCTGTTGTAGATAGAAGTGCCTATTTACAACAGCCTTTTTACGAACTGTCCTGTAATGGCAATTTTGACTGTGTGCAGAAGTATTGTTCAAACAGTTTTTCGCTTCTTGCGCAAAGAGAAGGAAAAACGTATAATGACAAAAGAGAACAGGAGAGTAAAAATTCACACACAGATTTAGATTTTGTGTTATACTGTACAATTAAGAGGTATTGTGAAGCAGATGCCCCGCAGGAGGGCAGTATTTGCATTTGCTGCCAGGCAGGAACAGCAAGTCACTCATCTGATTGGCGTGGAGTCAGTATGGTTATGGATTAGCTAGTACAGTAAACCGGGAGGAATGGTATGGCAAACAAGCGGAAACGGTGGAAGCTCCGTTCCTATTTGCTGAGTTTCGATATGAATCTGATTGTAGCAGTCATTTTTTTGATTGTATTTGGCCTGATTATGATCTATAGCGCCAGCTATTACACGGCGAGCATGGGACAGGCTTTTAATTATGATCCTACATACCTTTTAAAAAGTCAGGCTAAGTACAGCGTTCTTGGAGTCGCAGCGATGCTGGTGGTAGCTAATATTGATTATCATAAATGGCGCTATTTTGCCATGCTGGGGCTGGTTGGATCGGTGATCCTGATTCTTCTCTTAAAAGTGCCGGGTCTGGGCGTTACGGTAAAAGGCGCTACCAGATGGCTTCAGATTCCCGGTTTGGGACAGTTTCAGGTAGCGGAGCCGGTAAAGGTAGCAATGATTGTTTTTTCTGCAGCTTTCATCTGTAAGTATGCCCAACGCCTGGGAGATTGGAAGGTGCTGTTTAAGGTAATGGCGCCTACGGCATTGGTTGCAGTGATGATTCTGAAAATCAGCAATAATATGAGTACGGCAGTTATTGTCTTTGGTATCAGCTTCTTAATGGTATTTATGGTACATCCAAAGTATTATCCGTTTTTCATTATGGGGCTGTTTGCGGCGGCGGTTGCCGCAGGTGTTATTTACTATACGCTCCATATGCCGGAAGGAGATTCCGATTCGCCCTTCCGTATTGCCAGAATTTTAGCATGGCTGAAGCCTTATGAGTATGAATCGGATACGGCCTATCAGTCACTTCAGGGCATCTATGCCATTGGGTCCGGCGGGCTTATGGGCAAGGGTCTTGGAAACAGTATTCAGAAGCTTCGGATTCCGGAGCCCTACAATGATATGATTTTTTCAATTATCTGTGAGGAGTTGGGTATATTTGGGGCTGGTCTTGTGATTCTGCTGTTTATTTATCTTTTGTTCCGTCTGTATGTGATTGCTCAGACGGCGGAGGATCTATTTGGGCGTCTGCTTGCCATAGGCGTCTTCTCTCATGTGGCTTTACAGGCAGTATTGAATCTGATGGTTGTAACAAGGCTTTTTCCCACTACAGGAGTCACGTTACCCTTTTTCAGCTATGGAGGAACGGCAACTGTGTTCCTGCTGATTGAGCTGGGAATGGTGCTGAATGTGGAAAAATGGGGACGTTTTAAACGGGAACAGGAGTATAGGGAGCAGCATTTGCAATAGGTGATGCGAAGCTGGAACGGAGGTAAGAATGAGAAAGAATACAAGGACTATACGAATCGGAGATCGCCTCATTGGCGGCGGCAATCCCATTCTGATTCAGTCTATGACCAATACAAAGACAGAGGATATAAAGGGGACAATAGAGCAGATACAGCGCTTGACAGCCGCTGGCTGTGAGATCATCCGATGTACAGTGCCCACGATGGAGGCGGCAGAGGCGCTGACCGAGATCAAAAAGCAGATCGCCATTCCTCTGGTGGCGGATATTCATTTTGATTATCGCATGGCCATAGCTGCCATGGAACATGGAGCAGATAAGATCCGCATCAATCCGGGGAATATTGGAGGAAAAGATCGGGTGAAGGCCGTGGTAGATGTGGCAAAGGAACGGGAAATACCCATTCGGGTAGGTGTCAACAGCGGCTCTCTGGAGAAAGAACTGTTAGAGAAATACGGCGGTGTTACTGCGGAGGGGTTGGTAGAGAGTGCGCTGGATAAGGTACATATGATTGAAGACCTGGGTTATGAACAACTGGTAATAAGCATTAAGTCCTCAGATGTGCTTATGTGTGCCCGCGCCCATGAACTCATTGCCGAAAAGACGGATTATCCCCTCCATGTGGGAATTACGGAAGCAGGAACTCTCTATTCCGGCAACATTAAGTCGGCGGTAGGATTGGGAATTATCCTTTATCAAGGCATCGGAGATACCATTCGTGTTTCTCTTACGGGTGATCCGGTGGAGGAGATTAAATCAGCACACCGTATTTTAAAGACATTGGGGCTCTATAAGGGTGGGATTGATGTAGTGTCCTGTCCTACCTGCGGAAGAACTCAGATTGATCTCATCCGTCTGGCCAATCAGGTGGAGACAATGGTGGAGGAATTTCCGCTGGATGATATAAAGGTAGCCGTAATGGGCTGCGTGGTCAACGGGCCGGGGGAGGCAAAGGAAGCAGACCTTGGAATCGCAGGGGGGAAAGGAGTGGGAATACTCTTTAGAAAAGGTGTGGTTGTAAAGAAGGGCATACCGGAGAGTGAGCTTCTGCAGGCTCTGCGCAAAGAACTGGAGAAGCTGGCAGAAGACAGAGTCAGATAGAGAGACGCTAAGGTACACAGAGCAGGGGATGCGGAACTAAAGCAGGAGAACTGTCATGGAAAAAATGTTTGCAGAGGTATTTCCGCCCCTGCATCTGGACCAGGGGCTGACAGAGCTTTTGGAGCAGGTACGGGTGGAGCGGATTACATCTAATCGAGCGAAAACTTATGTTAAGGTCTATCTTGTAAGCGGAAAGCTGATTCACAGAGAACAGCTATTTCAGCTTGAATGCGTCCTCAAAAGGCAGATATTTGGGAAAAATCCCGTAGAGCTGAAGATTGTGGAGCGCTTTGAGCTCTCAGGACAGTATACGCCGGAGAAGGTTTTGGAGCTTTATCGTGACAGCATTTTATTTGAGCTGAAATCCTACAATATTCTGGAATATAATCTCTTCCGTAGAGCTGAGATTTCGTTTTTAAATAAAAATCAGATGCATCTGGTTCTGGAGAAAACTACTTTGGGACAGGATGCAGCGGACGATCTGGTTCGGGTGCTTCATAAGATTTTTTGGGAGCGCTGCGGCATGGAAGTGGATATTCAGGCTGAGCTGGTAGAAAAGGAACATGAGCATGAGGAAAAGCGGCGAAAGAGTCAGGAATATGTAGAAAAGCAGGCGGCGGCATTGATGGAGCGCATGCAGCAGGCGGAGCAGGCTCGGGAAGATGCTTCGGAAGACCGGCAGACAGAGCAAAAAACCAAAGTGTCCACAGAGCGGCAGGCAGCAGGCGGAACAACCGCAGGAGCGAAGAAGGGCTGGTCCGGCCGGAGCAAGGATGACTATCCTTACCGCCGGACTCTTCGGGGAGGCAGCAATGGCGGCGGAAGCGGACGCTCATCTGATCCGGATGTGCTCTATGGCCGGGGCTTTGAGGATGGAGAGATCACAGAGCTTTGCCAGATAATTGGAGAGATGGGCGAGGTTATTGTACGGGGGCATATTACAGCCATAGACGAGCGGGAGATCCGGGGAGAAAAAACCATTGTTACCATTACACTTACCGATTATACGGACACTATTCGAGCCAAGCTCTTTGCAAAAAATGAAGAATTGCCGGCTTTTCGGGAAAAAGTAAAGAAAGGGATCTTTGTGCGGATCAAAGGAATGACAGCCATAGACTGCTTTGACAATGAGCTGACTTTAAGCTCTCTGACAGGAATTAAGAAATCCTCGGATTTCAGAAAAGCCAGGGTGGACAACCATGAGCAAAAACGGGTAGAACTTCACTGCCATACGAAAATGAGCGATATGGATGGCGTATCCGAGGTAAAGGATCTCATCAAACAGGCGAAGGCCTGGGGACACAAAGCCATTGCCGTGACAGATCATGGGGTGGTCCAGGCATATCCCGATGCAAGCCACAGTCTGGATAAGGGGGATTCCTTTAAGGTGATTTATGGTCTGGAAGGCTATCTTGTAGATGACTTGAAGGAGATTGTCACTGATCCAAGGGGACAGAGCCTGGATGATCTTTATGTGGTTTTTGATATTGAGACTACAGGGTTTAGTGCGGAGAACGATCAGATTATTGAGATTGGTGCGGTAAAGGTGGAGGGAGGCGCTGTTACCGATCGGTTCAGTGCCTTTGTGAATCCTCATACGCCGATTCCCTTTGAGATTGAGAAGCTGACGGGCATCACAGACGATATGGTGCTTCATGAGCCGGATATTGCCAAGGTGCTTCCGGAATTTCTGAAATTCTGCGAGGGAGCCGTCATGGTGGCCCACAATGCGGATTTTGACATGAGCTTTATCCGAAAAAACAGTGAGCGCCAGGGGCTTCCCTGTGCATTTACTGTGGTAGATACGGTATCACTTGCCAGAGTGCTGCTTCCCAATTTGAATCGGTTTAAACTGGATACGGTTGCCAAGGCATTGAACGTGTCCCTGAAGAACCATCACCGGGCAGTGGATGATGCAGGATGTACGGCAGAGATCTTCGTAAAATTTGCGGAAATGCTGAAGGAACGGGACGTGCGGGATCTGACCGCGGTAAATGAGATGGGAACCCTGGATGCGGATGCCATCAAGAAGCTTCCCACTTACCATGTGATTATCCTGGCCAAAAATGAGATTGGACGGGTGAATCTGTACCGTCTGGTTTCCTGGTCTCATCTGGAATATTATGCCAAGCGCCCCCGGATTCCCAAGAGCGTGCTTCAAAAGCACCGGGAGGGACTGATAATTGGATCTGCCTGTGAAGCCGGAGAGCTTTACCAGGCATTGGTACGCTCGGCGCCGGAGGAAGAGATTGCGAGGCTGGTGAATTTCTATGATTATCTGGAAATTCAGCCCCTTGGAAACAATGAATTTATGCTTCGGGGAGAGCGGCCCGCATTTGAGTCCATGGAGGACCTTATCCGTCTCAACAAGCGGATTGTAGAATTAGGCGAGCAGTTTGGAAAAATGGTAGTAGCCACCTGTGATGTGCATTTTCTGAATCCCGAGGATGAGGTGTACCGTCGGATTATTATGGCCGGAAAGGGCTTCAAGGATGCGGACAATCAGGCGCCTTTGTACCTGCGGACCACAGAGGAAATGCTCTCGGAGTTTGAGTACCTGGGAAGTGATAAGGCTGAGGAGGTGGTTATCACCAACACCAACCGGATTGCCGACATGATCGAATACATTTCCCCGGTGCGGCCGGACAAGTGCCCGCCGGTGATTGAAAATTCGGATCAGACTCTCCGGGATATCTGTTACAATAAGGCTCATTCGATTTATGGAGACGATCTTCCCAGGATGGTAACGGAGCGCCTGGAAAAGGAGCTTAATTCCATTATATCCAACGGCTTTGCGGTTATGTATATCATTGCCCAGAAGCTGGTGTGGAAGTCCAATGATGACGGGTATCTGGTAGGCTCCCGTGGCTCCGTGGGTTCTTCATTTGTAGCTACTATGGCCGGAATTACGGAGGTTAATCCTCTGCCGCCGCACTATTACTGTTCGGAGTGTCATTACAGCGATTTTGACTCGGATGAGGTTCGCAAATACGCAGGAGCGGCCGGCTGTGATATGCCGGATAAGGTCTGCCCAAAGTGCGGCGCACCCTTGAAGAAGGAGGGCTTTGACATTCCCTTTGAAACCTTTCTGGGATTTAAGGGGGATAAGGAGCCGGATATTGACTTAAACTTTTCCGGTGATTATCAGTCCAAGGCACACAAATATACGGAGGTTATCTTCGGAACCGGACAGACCTTCCGGGCAGGAACGATTGCTACCTTGGCCGACAAGACGGCCTTCGGTTATGTGAAAAATTATTATGAGGAGCACGGCCAGCATAAGCGCAACTGCGAGATTGACCGGATTGTCCAGGGCTGTGTGGGAGTGCGGCGTTCTACGGGACAGCATCCCGGCGGTATTGTGGTGTTGCCTCATGGGGAGGAGATTCATTCCTTTACACCGGTGCAGCATCCGGCCAATGATATGACTACGGATATTATTACGACTCATTTTGATTATCACTCCATTGACCATAACCTTTTAAAGCTTGATATTCTGGGACACGATGATCCGACCATGATACGTATGCTGGAGGATTTGACCGGATTGAACGCAAGGACCATTCCGCTGGATGATCCGGGGGTGATGTCTTTGTTTAAGAGTACGGAGGCTCTGGGGATTGGGCCGGAGGATATTGACGGGTGTCCTCTGGGGTGTCTTGGAATTCCGGAGTTTGGAACGGACTTTGTTATCCAGATGGTGGTGGATGCCAAGCCTCAGTCCTTCTCAGATCTAGTGCGGATTTCGGGACTTTCCCATGGTACGGATGTGTGGCTTAACAATGCACAGCGGTTTATCAAAGAGGGGAAGGCAACGATTTCTACCGCTATCTGTACACGTGATGATATTATGCTGTATCTTATCAATACAGGAGTGGAGCCAAGCCTTTCCTTCACCATCATGGAGAGTGTCCGGAAGGGCAAGGGCCTGAAGGAAGAATGGATCAAAGCTATGAAGGAGGCAGGGGTGGAGGACTGGTATATTGAATCCTGTACTCTGATCAAATACATGTTCCCCAAGGCTCATGCGGCGGCCTATGTTATGATGGCCTGGAGAATTGCCTACTGTAAGATTAATTATCCTCTGGCCTACTATGCGGCATACTTCAGTATCCGTGCCTCAGCTTTCAGTTATGAGCTGATGTGTCAGGGCAAGGAGCGTCTCAATTACTATATGGCAGATTATAAGCGCAGAAGTGATCAGCTCTCGAAAAAAGAGCAGGATACTATGAAGGATATGCACATTGTCCAGGAGATGTATGCAAGGGGCTTTGAATTTTTGCCTCTTGATATTTACTGTGCAGAATCGGATCGCTTCCAAATCATCGACGGGAAGCTGATGCCTTCTCTGAGTACGATAGAAGGCATGGGAGACAAAGCGGCGGAGCAGCTCTATGAAGCTGCCAAGGACGGGCCTTTTCTATCCAAGGACGATCTGCGGCAGAGAAGTAAGATTTCCAAGAGCCTCATTGATTTGATGGGAGATCTGGGGCTTCTGGGAGATATGCCGGAATCCAATCAGCTGTCGCTGTTTGATTTTGTATCCTCTGCGGGCACATCCTGATATGGATTCTTTCGGAAAAGAACATTTTGTTCGTGAATAATCAGGAGTTTGAATTGGGAATTTATGTATTTTTATGCTTTCGCATCCATGACTAAAATAATTGTTGACGGTGCCCCTGAATATAACATATAATGTACATAATTTCTGCATTTATGTACTACATACCGTGGACAATGCAATAAAGATAAAAAAATACGGAACATACTCAAATTGAGAGAGGAGCAGTTTAACATGAGACAGTTTTACGGGAAAAGTCAATACGGAGATTTGAGAGAAGCGGTCCGTGGGTTGAGCAATCCGCAATTTATAATGTTGTTTTCCAATAAAGAACAGTTTGATTCCCATGTATATGAGCTTGAGAAGCTTTATCCCGGTGTTCCCAGCATTGGATGCGTGGGAATGTGCTATGATACTAAGGTAGTGGAAAAGGGTGTTGGTGTTATAGCGTTTTCCGATGGCGTTCAGGCGGCGGCTAATGTACTGGAGGAAGTGTCTGTGATGCCGGTGAAGTATATTGACCGGCTGATGAAGGATGTGCGTGCGGTTAACGGTTCTCAGGAGAATACAATCTGCATTGATTTTTGCACGGGAAATGATGCCTGTGCGCTGACTACTATTTACTCTGTTTTAAAGAGCAGGGGAATTTCCCTGGTGGGCGGAACGGGTGATGCGAATAAGGTTTCTGCCAACGGAAGGATTTATGAGGATGCGGTGGCCTATGGCCTGGTGAAGAATCAAACCGGCCGGGTGAAGGCTTATAAGGAAAATATTTACCATCAGATGAAGGATTATCGGTTTATCGCTTCTCAGACGGATAAGGCCAGATATCTCATCGGCGCTTTGAATGGCCAGCCGGCGAAACGGGTGTACAGGGATATTTTACATATTTCGGACGAGGAGGTTCAGAATCAGACCTTTAAGAACCCCTTCGGCAAGCTGAATGGAAATGATATCTGCATTGTATCTATCAAAGAGGTGGTTGGAGATTCCCTTACCTGCTATCGCCAGGTGAATGACTCGGATGTGCTGGTGCTGCTCCAGTTAGGGGATTATAAGGCAATTGTAAAAAATACGGTCCGCATGATACAGCATGATTTTCCCAGGGTGTCGGCGGTGTTTTCCATAAATTGCCTATTCCGTTATCTGCTGTTCAGTCAAAATCACTACATGGAAGAATACTTGGCGGAAATGGGGCGGCTAGGCGGTCATGCCGGTCTGGTGGGCTTGGGAGAACACTACAATAACCGGTTTATCAATCAGTCCATGTCCTGCGTTGTATTCGAGTAGAGGGGGGAGAGCCATGTTGTTTGGAAAAAAGAACGGGAAAGAAAAAAGAATGCCGGCAGGAGAACTGTCTCTGGATCCGGTGCTGCATGTGATAGATACTTTAAAGGATTACCGCACGGAACTGGTGCAGAAAGAGGTAAGCTCTCTGGAAGAGCTTGGGAGAATCAGAAGCTCTTTTGGGACCGTGCTGCGGGATGCGGAGAACTTTGAAGAAAAGCTGCAGGATTTCGGGCAGAATTTTACCAGTATTGAGATGGTGTCCGAGCAGTTTATAGAGGTAAAGGAGACGATTTCCAAGTCCGTTTCCCAAGCGCAGAGCCAGGTGGAAGAGCTGAAAAGCAACTCTATGCAGGTGGAGACGTATTTTGGAGAAATGGAGAGTACCTTTGAGGCTCTTCAGGAGGCTGTGGTTAAGATTAAGCAGTGTACCAACAAGATTGTGTCCATTGCGGAGCAGACCAATCTTTTGGCAATCAATGCATCAATTGAGGCTGCCAGGGCCGGACAGCAGGGAAAAGGCTTTGCGGTGGTGGCCGTAGAGGTTAAGAAGCTTGCGGATGAGATTAAAGATCTGACCGGGGAGGTGGATTCCGGAGTTCACGATGTGGAGGTGGGAACGGAGCAGCTTAGCAGCAGTATTGCCACATCTCAGCAAGCCCTCGGAGCCAGTATCCTTAAGGTGAATGAGACATATGAGATGTTTGATGAGATTACCCACTCGGCGGAGAGCGCAACAACGGTGCATACGGAGATTTCCGGGGTGATTGATCAGTCAAAGGCAGCCCTGCAGAGACTCTGTGATTTCTTTGTGCAGGTGAAGGGACAGTACCAGGTGGTGGTAAAGCATATTACCCAGGCCAGTGCTTTGGGAACTACGAAGAGTACGATGTTTGAAGATATTGATAATATGATGGCACAAATGCCTCCTATTATTAAGGAGTATATCGGGGAGCAAAGATAAGCAGGCGGCAGTGGGGATGACTTATTTTGCGGGTTTTGCAAGGAAACAGATGTATGGGCATGTTCTTTTGAGGGAGAACATGCCTTGTTTTATACTTGTGAGCAACGAGCCAAGGAGACATGCCGTTATGCCCATTTGACTAAGGTGGAAGAAAAATTTCCACTGTTTTATAGCATTTTTCTTGAAATCAGGCGGTAAACATGGTATACTAATGCCCGTATTGAAAAATCTACGTACAAATGTCTTTGACACACGTACAAATAGGAGGATGATGAGTTATGAAAAAGCGTGTATTAGCAATTGCACTGGTAACTGCTATGGTTGGTTCCATGCTGGCAGGCTGCAGTAAGAGCGGCGGCGAGACAGGAACGGATGCACCTGCAGCAGCGGCAGACGGTGCAAAGGTAGTAAAGATTGGTGTATATGAGCCGGCATCTGGAGACAACGGAGCAGGCGGCAAGCAGGAAGTGCTTGGTATGCAGTATGCAAATCAGGAGACTCCTACCGTAGAGATTGGCGGAGAAGAGTACACCGTACAGTTGGAGATCGTGGACAATGAGTCTTCCAATGACAAGGGACCCTCCGCTGCTTCTTCACTGGTAAGTGCAGGCGTATCCATCGCACTTGGCTCCTATGGTTCCGGCGTATCCATTGCGGCTTCCGATGTGTTTAAGGAGGCAGGCATCCCTGCTATGGGTGTTACCTGTACGAATCCTCAGGTTACAGAGGGCAATACCCATTACTTCCGTATCTGTTTCCTGGATCCGTTCCAGGGCACCGTACTTGCTAACTTTGCAAATGAGAACTTCCAGGCAAAGAAAGCATACATCCTGACAAAGCTTGGTGATGACTATTCTACCGGACTTGGATATTACTTCAAAGAAGCTTTTACAGGACTGGGCGGAGAGGTTGTAGAAGAGACTTTCCAGGAAGGTAACAGCGACTTTACTTCTTATGTAACTTCTGCAAAGAATGAAGGAGCAGACGTATTCTTTGCACCAGTATCCACCGAGGCAGCCGCACTGATTATTGAGCAGGCAGCGGCACAGAGCATGGGCATCCCCATGATGGCCGGCGACACCTGGGATTCCAACGTTATTCTGAACGCCGCAAAGGGCAAGAATGTTGAGATCTATGTAACAACTTTCTATCAGGAAGGCGGTAATGAAGAGTTTGATACAGGCATCAAGGAGTGGATCAATGGTGATTCTACCGCAAAGGCTAACAATGGCGGAGACGACACCATCGCAGCCGTAACAGCCATGGGTTATGACGCATATTATGTAGCTCTGGAGGCTTTGAAGGCAGCAGGCTCTACCGATCCGGCAGATGTAAATGAAGCTCTTTGGGGTGTTACTTACACAGGCGTAACCGGAGAGATCAAATTCGACGACGTGAACGGTGATGCTCTTCGTGACACAGCGTATGTAAAATGTGCAAATACAGACACTGGTGCATGGGATTTTGTAGCTGAGCAGGGTGTAAACTAAGAGCAGTTGATAGGAAATAGGAAGGGGCCGTCGGGAAATAAGATAGAAAACTTTCCCGATAGCCCCTGCCTTATCTTTTGGGAATTGCACATCTTCCTGGATTTTAATTCAATAGTTTGGAGGTTTTTTATGGATTGGATGAGTAGAAACCTGCCCTACCTGATGGCAGGGATTTCAGTGGGCGGTCAGTATGCACTGATTGCAATCGGCTATACCATGGTTTACGGTATTCTGCGGTTGATTAACTTTGCCCACGGTGATATTTTTATGGTGGCAGGTCTGATTATGGTTTATGCCACCACGGTGATGCCTATATACATAGCAATTCCACTTATGATTGTAGTAACGGTGTTCCTGGGTTTTATGGTGGAACGGGTAGCTTATAAGCCGCTTCGGAGTGCTCCCCGTATGTCGATTATGATTTCTGCCATCGGTGTTTCCTATCTGCTGCAGAACCTGGCATTGTATGTGACAGGCGGACTGTCCCAGCAGTATCCGGCAATTCCCTGGATTAATGATACGGTGACGATATTTGGAGCAGCCACGAAGCGTGTTACTGTTATCACTCCTATATTAACGATTGTACTGGTGGTACTTTTGGTATTGCTGATTAAGCATACGAAGATCGGCATGGCCATGCGTGCAGCTTCCAAGGATTTTGAAACATCACAGCTTATGGGAATCAAGATTAATTCCGTTATCAGCTTTACCTTTATTATCGGTACCTTTCTGGCGGCCATTGGAAGCCTTTTGTTCTTTACCAACTATACGGGCGTTACGCCTACAGCAGGAGCCATGCCGGGACTTAAGGCATTTGTGGCGGCTGTGTTCGGGGGGATCGGTTCCATCCCCGGTGCGGTCATCGGTGCGTTTATCATCGGCATCTGTGAAAATATCATCAAGGGTCTTGGATGGACAACTTTCTCGGATGCGTTTACGTTCGCCCTGTTAATTGTAATTTTAATCGCCAAGCCTACGGGTCTGTTTGGTGAGAAAGCAACGGATAAAGTATAAGGAGGCGTTCAGAATGAGTACAAAGAAAAAAACGGCATGGAACGTGGGCCTTATTGCTGCACTGCTGATACTGCTCTTTTTATTGGAGCAGGTGATGCCATCCAGCTCCATGCTTTTCACCGTATTAAAAAAAGGTGCTATCTATGCTTTGGTAGCAGTGTCTATGAATCTTTTAAATGGATTTACCGGTTTGTTTTCCCTGGGGCAGGCGGGCTTTATGCTGCTGGGTGCTTATACTTACGCCATCCTGACTATTCCGGTGGAGTCCAGACACAGTGTATATCAGTATTTTGACGGAGGAATCATTCAGTTCACGCTTCCGGTACCGGTGGCTCTCATTGCGGGAGGAATTGTGGCGGCTGTCTTTGCTTACCTCATCGGACTTCCGGTACTGCGTCTGAAGAGTGATTACCTGGCGATTGCGACTCTGGGATTTGCGGAGATCATCCGTGCGGTGTTCCAGTGGGATAAGCTGGGACCCATTACCAATGGTTCCAACCTGCTTCGGAACTTCCCGTCTTTTCGATCTGTAATCTTTCCCTTTGTGGTGGCGGGAATCTGCATTGCCCTGATTGTGATGCTGATCAATTCCACTTATGGACGGGCTTTTAAAGCTATTCGGGATGATGAAATTGCGGCGGAGGCTATGGGGATAAATCTGGCTCACCATAAGCGGCTGGCATTTGTTATCAGTTCTTTCTTTGCGGGCGTTTCCGGAGGGCTTCTTGCCATGTATCAGACAACGATCCAGGCATCTATGTTTAAGTCGGCTATGACCTATGAGATTCTGCTGATTGTGGTTATCGGCGGCATCGGCTCCGTAACGGGAAGCTGTATCAGTTCCTTTTTGTTTATTGCATGTTCCGAGTGGTGGCTTCGTTTTCTGGATAATGAGAATCTCTATATTGGCAGTTTTCATGTGCCTTTCCTGCGTCCGGGATTCCGAAAAGTGGTATTTGCCGTTGTAATTATGCTAATGGTGCTTTTCTACCGGCAGGGAATTATGGGAACCAGGGAGTTTTCCGTGGAGGGAATTGTCAATTTCTTCAGAAAGAAACCAGGCCGAAAAAAAGTAAAAAAGGGAGGTGTCTCCCATGAGTAAAGAAAATGTATTAAAAGTGGAAAATGTCACCATGCAGTTTGGCGGCGTTATCGCAGTGGACAATATGAACCTTGAGGTGGATAAGGGTGAGATCGTATCCCTCATTGGTCCCAACGGTGCGGGAAAGACGACTGCTTTTAACGTAATCACCGGCGTATATGCACCAACCAATGGTGCGGTCTATTATAAGGGAAATAAGATTATACAGAACCATCCTCAGGGCAAGATGAAAAAGCTGTATCGGGGAGAGAACCCGGTGATGTACACGGGACATCATCCAATCGCACCTACTCCTGATAAGATTACAAGGCTTGGGATCGCAAGAACGTTCCAGAACATCCGTCTCTTTAAGAGTCAGACCGTATTTGAGAACATACTGATTGCAAAGCATATGCTGCGTACCAGCAATATTTTTACGGCTGCTTTCAAGCTGAACGGCAAGGAGGAGGCCCAGATGCGAAGAGATTCCGAAAAGCTTTTAGAGTTGATGGAGCTTACGGATGTGCGGAATGAACTTGCCACCTCTCTTCCTTATGGAAAGCAGCGTCATCTGGAGATTGCCCGTGCCCTGGCCACCAAGCCGGAACTGCTGCTTCTGGATGAGCCGGCGGCGGGTATGAATCCACAGGAGACATTGGAATTGACGCAGTTTATCGGAAGAATTCGGGATGAATTTGGCCTGACGATCTTTATGATTGAGCATCACATGGATCTGGTTATGGAGATTTCCGATCGGATCTATGTACTGGATTTTGGAAAGCCCATTGCCGAGGGTACACCGGAGGAGATTCGGAACAATCCCCGGGTTATTGAGGCGTATCTGGGAGGTGCACAGGATGAGTAATATATTGGAAGTAAAGAATCTTCACGTTGCTTATGGCGGAATCCAGGCGGTAAAGGACATTAGCTTTGATGTGCCAAAAGGCGAGGTTGTCACTCTGATTGGTGCCAACGGTGCCGGAAAGAGTTCCACCTTACGTTCCATTGTAGGACTGGTAAAGCCGGAGAGCGGCAGCATTCAGTTTGAAAGTACGGAGCTTGCGGGACTTTCCACGGATCAGATCGTGTCCAAGGGAATCACATTGGTGCCTGAGGGACGAAGAGTATTTCCGGATCTGACGGTTCTTGAGAACCTGAAGATTGGTGCTTATATGAGAAAGGATTCTCTGGATGAGGATTTGAAATGGGTTCACGATCTGTTCCCTCGTCTGAAAGAACGTTCCTGGCAGCTGGCGGGAACCCTGTCCGGCGGTGAACAGCAGATGCTTGCCATTGGCCGTGCCCTTATGTCCAAGCCGGATTTGATTATGATGGATGAGCCGTCTCTGGGCCTGGCTCCCATCATTGTTCAGGGTGTGTTTGACATTATCCGTGAGATCAATAAGCAGGGAGTAACCATTCTTCTGGTAGAGCAGAATGCCAATATGGCTTTGAAAGCCGCCAACAAGGGCTATGTCATGGAGACCGGCCGGATTACCCTTACGGGCACGGGCATGGAACTTCTGGAGAATGAGGAAGTGAAAGCGGCTTATCTTGGCAAGGCTAAGGATAAGTAAAAAAGGTTTACAACAACTGAAAAAGCATGTATACTAGATAACGTTGGCGGCGGGGCACAGAGCCTTTGCAGCCAGCGTTATGTTTGCGGAACTGGAAACAGCAATACTCTTTCAGTACCCAGATGGATTTACGGACACATATTTTGGTGGCCGGAAATTCATCTATGTTGCTTGCGTGCTGAAAGAGTATTGCGGAACTGGAAATAGCAATACTCTTTCAGTACCCAGATGGATTTACGGACACATATTTTGGTGGCCGGAAATTCATCTATGTTACTTGCGTGCTGAAAGAGTATTGTGGAACTGGAAATAGGAGGAATTCAGACTATGGTAAAAGCAGTCGTTGGAGCAAACTGGGGAGATGAGGGTAAGGGAAAGATCACGGATATGCTTGCCCGGGAATCAGACATTATTGTACGCTTTCAGGGCGGAGCAAATGCGGGCCACACGATTGTAAACAATTATGGAAAGTTTGCACTGCACACGCTTCCCTCCGGAGTATTTTATGATCACACCACAAGTATTATCGGCAATGGCGTAGCTCTTAATATTCCGGTTCTGTTTCGGGAGATCCAAAGTATTGTGGAACGTGGGGTTCCGACACCAAAGATTCTGGTGTCTGACCGGGCTCAGATGGTAATGTCCTATCACATTCTGTTTGATCAGTGTGAGGAAGAACGGCTGGGCGGAAAGTCCTTTGGCTCTACTAAGTCGGGAATTGCCCCCTTTTATTCGGATAAATTTGCGAAGATCGGTTTTCAGGTAAGCGAGTTGTTTGCAGAGGAAAGCTATCTCCGTGAGAAGATTGCCAATGTCTGTATTCAGAAAAATACGATTCTTGAGCATCTGTACCATAAGCCTGTTCTTGATCAGGAGAAGCTTTATGAGGAACTGATGGAGTATAAGAGCATGGTGGAACCTTATGTGTGTGACACCTCTGCATTTCTGTGGGATGCGATTCGCAATGGAAAGAATATTCTTCTGGAGGGCCAGCTGGGTTCTATGAAAGATCCGGATCATGGGATCTATCCCATGGTGACTTCCTCCTCTACTTTGGCAGGTTATGGTGCTATCGGCGGAGGAATTCCGCCCTATGAGATCAAGGAGATCGTTACGGTGTGCAAGGCTTATTCCAGTGCGGTCGGTGCAGGGGCCTTTGTAAGTGAGATCTTTGGGGATGAGGCGGATGAGCTTCGTAAGAGAGGCGGAGACGGCGGTGAGTTTGGGGCGACTACGGGACGGCCCAGGAGAGTGGGATGGTTTGACTGTGTGGCTTCCCGATATGGATGCCGGATTCAGGGAACTACGGATGTGGCATTTACGGTGCTGGATGTGCTTGGCTATCTGGAGGAGATTCCCGTTTGTGTTGGCTATGAGATTGACGGAGAAGTTACGAGAGACTTCCCGGTGACTCACCTCCTTGAGAAAGCAAAGCCGGTATTTGAGAAGCTTCCCGGTTGGAAATGCGATATCCGGGGAATTAAAAAGTATGAGGAACTGCCGGAGAACTGCCGGAAGTATATTGAGTTTATAGAGAAGCAGATAGAGTGTCCCATTACGATGATTTCTAACGGACCTGGACGAGAGGATATCATTTACCGATAACAGTTTAGACGGCGATATTGATTGGAGACAGCAATGAAAATAACAACAATTATTTTTGATATCGGACGTGTGCTGAATGGGTATGGGTGGGAAACTTACCTGAAGAAAGTGGTGCCGGATCCGGTGGCATATAAGGCAGTAGAGAACGCCATTTTTAAGAATCCTGCGTGGGTGGAGCATGACAAGGGACTGCTGAGCGAGGAAGAAGAGATTCGGGATTTTGTAGCGGCGGCTCCGGAGTATGAAAAAGAGATCCGTGCAGTCTATGAAAATCTGGGGGAATGTACCTGGACCCTGGATTATGCCATTCCCTGGATCCAGGAGTTGAAAGGGAATGGGTACAAGGTGTATGCTTTGTCTAACTGGCCCAAGCATATTTATGATCAGAGAGGGAAGAAGCTTGATTTCCTGGAACTGATGGACGGGTATTTTCTTTCCTTTCAGGAGCATTTGATTAAGCCGGACGAGAAAGCGTTTTTGCGGCTGATGGAGAAGTATGGAATCCGGCCGGAGGAGGCGGTATTTCTGGATGATACCAGGGAGAATGTTCTGGCGGCCAAGAGACTGGGGATACATGGGATTCTGTTTTCTTCTCAGGAGCAGGCCAGGGAGGAATTACAGGCTTTTGGGATAAAGTGAAATTGAAAGCAGGCGAGAGGTCCTATGGCCACTCGCCTGTCAGTCTGTTCAGATATCGTTTGTGTGTAAGCCGCATTCCCGGGCTGTTTTTTCTATCTCTTCTTTGGGCAGCTTTAAGAGAAGAGCAGTTTGACTGATGCTGTGGGTGGAATCCAGTACATTTTTAATGAGGAGTTTGGTGCTTTGTTCAATTCCTTGTTCAATTCCTTGCTTAATCCCTCGCTCAATTCCTTCCTTAAACCCTTTTTCCAGCCCTTCCTTCCGGCCTTCTTCAATAGCTTCTTTCCGCAGATATTCCCGCTCCGCTTTTTCATCATACTCTTCCAGCAGCATACTTCGCACCTCCATTCGGCATTTGCTCAAAATATCCACCAGGATTCCGCATTCCATGCAATACTTCATGGCTTCCTCTACCGCATGATCCAGATCCAGTCCCTCTTGAAGCTTTTGCCGGATTTCTTCAATAAATTCCGCATATTCCCGCAGCCTTTGGCATTTTTCCAAAAGGGAATCCATAGTGTCTTTTCTTTTTCATATTTTCTCCTTTTATTATAGGGCTTTTCAATTGGTTCCGCAAGGATAAAGAATAACAATCATAGGCATCACACTCGCTTTTTATGGGTATGGAGGGGAAAGCTTAAAGATCTGTACCCATATTTGAATTTATGGTATTGGGAATTGGAAAGCGGAAGTGCTTTCTGTTAAGATTTCCATATTATGGTAGCATCATCCGGGGAAAAACGCAAGAGGTTCAAAAAAATATTATTCTTGACATACCTAGATTACAGAGGTATTCTATATACATAGGAAATCTATGTATAAGATAGCCTGAGAAAAAGGTATTGTATGAGATGCAGAAAGAGAGGTGATTTCATGGATAAGAAGATGATGGCTATGAGTACGGCCATGCTTCTTTTGAAGCTTCTGGAGGAAGAGGATATGTACGGGTATCAGATGATTCGAAAGCTGGAGGAACGGAGCAGCCAGGTCTTTTCTCTGAAAGAGGGGACTTTGTATCCCATTCTCCATTCTCTGGAGGAGCAGGAGGCGGTGGAGAGCTACGAACGGCAGGCGGAAACCGGGCGGATGCGGAAATATTACCGTCTGACGAAAAAAGGCGGAAAGCTTCTTCAAAAGAAAAGGGAAGAATGGAAGGTCTATGAGAAGGCGGTTCATGATGTCATGAGGGGAGGTATGTCCTTTGCGATCTGAACAACAGGAAAGATTGGAACGTTTTCTGGAGGATGTGGATGAACAGATTTCTTATCGTCCCATTCATGCGGCGGTGAATGAGGAGCTGCGGGCCCATGTGGAGGATAAGGCTGAGGTCTATATGGAATATGGTGTGGAGGAGGATGAAGCCTATGATAAAGCCATTCGTGACATGGGTGATGCTTCTGTGATTGGAATAGAGATGAATGCGACACATCATATTCGAATGGCGAAGCCATTGCTGTTTTCGCTGTTGGGACTTCTGTGCCTTGGCATAATCGGGAATTTTGTGGACAGAGGGTTTTCCCTGTGGGAGATATCCTATAATGGCTACTTTTTATGGGGATTGATTGTACTGATGCTTGTGGCTTTATATGGTTATCCGCTTTTGCTGAAGCATACGGGAAAGATATTGATACTTTTGGGAGCAGCAGGAGTACTCTTTGCAGTGGGCCGTATTCTGATTTTAGATACCGGGATGATAATGCCCTTTATCATAGGATTTGATCCAAATAGCCCCAGTGCGGTTTTTGGAATTCTACAGTTGGCGATTCCCGTCAGCGTGGTTCTTTTGTACCGCAGCCGCCATAAGGGAGTGTGTTCTCTTATATTGATTGGAGGGGTGCAGCTTCTTTTACTGGGCTTTATCAGTTACTGTTATTTTTGGGGATATGCGGATGTGGCTTTTTTGACATTCCTGTTTTCCTGTCTGGGTGCGGAGCTTTATATGGTGGGAAAAGGATACCTGAATGCGGATAAGAAGAAAGGCTTTGGAACGGCAATTGCCTGCTTTCTTATTTTAATCACAGTCTGGGCAGGGGTTCAGAGAGAACAGGTTTACAAGGAATTGGAATTATTTATAAATCCGGAAGCTCAGACGGAAAGTCCATGGGAGGATGGATACAATAATGTTTTGATTCGGGAACTTCTTGGACGGGCAAAAGGAATTGGAAAAATTGAACTTAGTCAGGAAGAACTGGTTCGTTATAGGACGGCTCAGTGGTATTATGAGGATGGTCCCGGTGTGTGGGGTGGAAATGGTATAAACAGAACCCTGGAGGACTATGTGGATTATCGGATGCAGTATCAGGGTCCATATGAACTGGAGCTTTTGGATATTCTGCCTCAGCATTATCACAATAATTATCGGATTGCAAGGTGGATTCTCCAATATGGCTGGCTTCCGGGCATAGTTTTGACGCTTTTTCTCTGCACAGCCTATGGATTTTTGTTTATCACAGCTTTTCGGATCAGGAACCGCCTGGGACGAATCGTAGCTTTGTCAGGAAGCCTGGCCATAGGGATTCAATTCCTGTTTTACCTGTTGGGAAACTTTGGATGTCAATTTGGAATGTTTGGAAATCTGCCTTTTGTGTCGGAGGGACTTGCCAGTATTACAGGCAGTGCACTGATGTCAGGACTGATTCTCTCTGCCTATCGGTTTGATACGGTGGTGACAGAAACGGAATAAGAATAAGGTTAAATGGCTATTTTTTCAAATACCGATAGATCAGAATATAGGCATACAAAAAGCAGGGAATTACGATCGTGCAGATCACGGATGCCATCAGCCAGTCTCTGGTGGCGGTGTGGTCCATAAAGGCCAGAACAATAGTGATAAGATACATGCCGGCTAAAAGAACAGCACCTAAAAGGGCCAGGATGCGTTTGAGCTTCCGAAACATAGGAAACCTCCTTTGAGTGGTATTTCATTTAACATAACACATCTTTAAAAAGAAGTATAGAAATTTTCAACTTTTTTTGTATAAAGCCGGAATATTGGGTCATACTAGAATTAGACAAAAGAGAAACGAATTACTTATATCCTCCCCTTTAGTGAAATCCTCGCCACAACGATGTGGCGGGGATTTTTTGCAGAAACTTACAAATAATAGCTTCCATAATATAAGCGTTATGCTGATTTATAAATGTGGTGCTGCCTGATACCAGTCTGCCGCATAGAATTATGAACTATGGAATAATCTGCGGGTGCTGGTGGATAAAATTGTAATTAAAGAGGAAAAAACGGAAAGTTGCTTCCATATAATTGAAAAGCAGGTAAAAATTATACCTTTTATATTATTTTTTTGTACAAAAAGTTGGAATTCGTTGGACTTCTACTTATTGTATGGTATAATTAACGAGTTAGTTTTAAAATAAAAATAAAATTTTTAAAACAAAAAACTTTTCCAAGAGAGGGAGGGACCGGCATGGAGGGAGAGAATTGTCTGAAAGTCCAGATGCTGGGCGATTTTGTAATGACCTATCAAGGAAAAATAATACAAACTGGGAGAAATCAGACCACAAAGGTTCTGCAGCTCTTGCAGTTACTTTTGTATGCCGGCTCCCAGGGACTTACCAGGCTTCAGTTAATCGAACGCTTATACAATGCGGATCTGGATGGCGATCGGTCAAATAACCTGCGTGTTACGGTTTTCCACCTGCGGAAGCTTCTGGAAAAGACGGGTTTGCCCAAGGAACAGTATATCAGTACAGAGAACGGACGTTATCGCTTTGTCTGTTCCTTTCCCATAGAGGTAGATGTGGTACACTTTGAGATGCTTCTGGAGCAGGCGGAGCAGACAGAGAATCCCGAACAAAGACTTGAGCTTTTGAAAGAAGCATGTTATTATTACAAAGGATATTTTTTGCCGGCTTTAATGGGCGAGGAGTGGGTGGTGATTGCAGGTGCTCATTTCCAGAATCTGTATTTTGCCGCACTGGAGGAAGTCTGCCAGCGGATGCTGGAGCGTAGAGAATACACAGAACTTCTGGAACTCAGCAGTTCAGCAGCCGCATTGTATCCCTTTGATGAATGGCAGATTTATCAGATAGAATGTCTGCTGGCTCTGGAACGGCCAAAAGAAGCCATGGCTCTCTATGAGAGAACCACAGAGATGTATTTTGATGAACTGGATATGCCTCCGTCAGAGCGGATGATCGAATGCTTCCGCCATATGAGCAGACAGATCCAATTGAATACGGGTGATTTCTATGAGATACAGGAGATGCTTAAAGAACATCCCCGGTTGAATGGTGCCTATTTTTGCACATATCCCAGCTTTATGGATATTTACCGTATTATCGTACGGACCATGGAACGATCCGGGCAGTCTGTCTATTTGCTGCTCTGTACCATATTGGATGAGAGACAGAAGCGGATGGAGGATTCCGAGAGCCTGAAAAAGCTTTCTGAAAGCCTGGCGGAGGCGATTCAGGAGACCTTGCGTCGGGGAGATGCGTTTACCCGTTACAATTTGAGTCAATACCTGGTACTTCTTACGGGAACCCGCCGGGAAGATTGTCATATTGCGACCAGTCGTATTGATACGTGTTTTCGTAAAAAGATAAGCAGCCGTCGTGTTCATGTGAATTATCGGGTTGCGTCTATTGCTAATATACCGGGAGATTATGGAGAGAATTTTCCGGATTCTGATCAGGTGGCAGAGTGGGAGGAAAAGGATGGGTTTAAGAACCTTGATGGTGCTTCTGACAGTCCTGTGTCTTCTGACCGGCTGCGGGAAGAGAACCTCTGAGGAGCAGTTCCCAAAAGATAACATGCAATCAGTAGAAGCCAAAAGCCCTCTGTCGGATGCACAGGGGGATTTTCGGGTGGTTGAACCAGGCTCTGTTTATACAGGGCCTATTGACGTACCGCTTCCGGAGGCCTCGGGCGATATAGTATATGAGGGGAATGGTGTCACGGTAGATGCCAGTCATACAGAGGACGGCTATATTATGGTAAAAGGGATACCCTCTGATACACGTTTAAAAGCCCAGGTCACACTGGGCGAGGAGACCTATACCTATGACCTGAACCAGCAGGAAGAGTACGAAGTATACCCTCTTCAAATGGGAAATGGGTCCTATGAAGTTCAGGTATTTCAGCAAGTAGAGGGAACCTCCTACAGCCCGATTTATCAGACGGAGTTTGAAGTTGAGATGCCGGATACAGATCGGGTATTTTTGTACCCCAGCCAATATGTGTGGTATACCAATGACAAAAATGCAGTAAAGCTTTCTTACGATCTGTGTGCCGAATTAAGTTCTGATGCCGATAAGGCGGCCTGCATTTATGACTATATTGTGGCATACCTTACCTACGACAATGAGAAAGCGGCTACGGTGGAAAAGGGATATCTTCCGGATGTGGATGCAACACTTCGGGAGCGAAAGGGGATTTGTTTTGATTACGCAGCACTCTTTGCGGCCATGCTCCGTGCCCAGGACATACCGGTACGGCTGGCTATAGGGTATGTACAGCCTGAGAATATCTATCATGCCTGGAATCAGGTCTATATAGATGGAGAATGGGTATGGATGGATGCAACCTTTGGCCCATCCTCCTCCCATACGGAAGATAATTACACACAGGAACGGCAGTATTAGAGGGGAGTGGGAAATAAGATGAAAGATAAAAAGTCAAAGAGCCTGCCTGCGGCAGAAGTATCTCTGTTTTGCCAGCAGGCGGCAATGATACTGAAAGCCGGAATTCCGCTGTATGACGGGATGGAGGTTCTGTACCGCAATTATAAAGAGACACCCTACGCAGGAGCCTTTCAGAAGATTTATGAGGGCGTTCGGGATGGGGGCACGCTGTATGAGGGTGTGAAAGCGGCGGGATTTTTCCCTAAATATATGGTACATATGGTACATGTGGGAGAGACATCAGGGGAGCTTGATCAAGTGCTGGAATCTCTGGGAGACTACTATGAACGCGAGAGCAGAATGCAGGCATCTATTCGAAGTGCCATCGTCTACCCCCTGATTCTGGTGGTGCTGATGACAGTGGTGATCGCAGTGCTGGTGATTCGGGTGCTGCCCATCTTCACGGAAGTATTTTTGAGCCTGGGAACGGGCCTGGCAGGGACAGAGGCGGCAGTCTTATCCGGCGGCCTGGCAGCGGGACGCATCGTATTGGCGGCAGCGGCCGTATTGCTGACCTTTGTGTTGCTGTTGTTTCTTATCTGGAGTGCCGGCGGAAAGCAGATTCTCCTGCGGGCCAGTCAGATTCTTCCGCCGGTCCGCCGGCTTTTGGACAATCAGACGGCTCAGCGGTTTGCGGAAGTGATTGCCATGGTTCTGGCAAGCGGCTATCATCTGGAACATGCCCTGGAGCTGATACCGGATCTGCTGCCGGATAAGCGTAATATTCGAAAGGCCGAAAAGTGCCTGGCATACATGGAGCAAAACGGTGACTTTGCGGCAGCGGTGGAACAGGCAAGTATCTTTCACCCTCTTCATGAAAAGATGATCCGCGTGGGCGTGGAGTCCGGCCAGACAGATCGGGTGATGGAACGGATTGCCGGAATCTATGAGATAGAAGTAGACGAGGGCATCCACCGATTGGTCTCCTGGATCGAGCCGGCACTGGTGGCGGTGCTGACCCTGATCATTGGCGGAATCTTATTGTCTGTCATGCTGCCGCTGGTGAGTATTATGATGTCCATTAGTTGACCGATGGGAACAGGAGGGAACCCATGCACTTATATAAAAGAAAAAAGAAGCATTTTATACGCTGGGTGCTGGTCCTGGGAATCTTTTTCCTGGCAGTCCTTTTTCTGGCCGCAGGCAGCAAGCGGATGGAAGAGACAGCCTGGAATGAGCAGCAGGAACTCCTCTCGGATGCGATTAATCAGGCTGTGGTAAACTGCTATGCCATGGAGGGCAGGTATCCGGAAAGCATACAGTACCTGATAGACAATTACGGGATACAGGTTGACTTTGACAAATATGCCGTTAGCTATGAGATATTTGCGGAAAATATAAAGCCTCGGGTGAAAGTGATTCGTTTAGGAGAGGCAGGGGATGGAGAATGAGCATGAGAGAGAGAAGACATGGGGTGAACGGACTGCTCACACTTCTGATTTACGGACTCTTTGCCCTGTTTTCGCTGCTTCTGGTGGTGGTTGGGGCGAGGGTTTACCGAAATATCGTCTCGGCAGGCAATGCCAATACCCAGGTACGCTCATCCCTGTCCTATGTGGCGAATAAGGTTCGGATGAGTACCCGGGCGGCGGGGACAGTCCGGCTTTGGGAGCAGGACGGAATAGAAGTGCTGGTTCTTGAGTCCGGAACAGAGGGGTATGAGACCCGGATCTATTACTGTGACGGCGTTCTCAGGGAAGTATATCAGGCGGCGGATCAGCCCTTTTCTCCGGAGATGGGTGAGAAGCTTATGGAGATCCCGGAGTTTCACATAGAGGAGACGGAAAACGGACATCTGGTTATGCATACAACGGATGCGGCAGGGAATCAGCACAGCCTGCATCTGTATATAGAGGGGAAATCAGTATGAAAATAGCGGAAAAGAGAAATCCGGCACTGGTGGAACTGGTTCTGGTGATTCTGTTCTTTGCTCTATCCTCCGTAGTGCTGGTCCAGGTTTTTGTAAAAGCACATCAGGTGAGTCAGGAGAGCCAGGCCCAGACCCTGGGCTTAATCTTGTCTGAGGATCTGTTGGAGCAGTGGAAAGAGACACCGGCCAGTCCGGAACTGCTGTTTTCTCCGGAGAACGGCTGGAGAGAAGAAAAGACCGGCGGCAGCGTTCGGACTTTTCTGTCAGGCTGCACGGAAAGCATGGAGCTGTCTGCCCCGGAAGATGCGGCCTATGAGATTCGGACAGAGTTGTGGAATGAAGCGACAGAGGCGGGCGTGTTATACCATATCCGGGTATTGATTACCGGTGTGGGGGACGGAAAGCTTAAAACAGAGCTTGAGACGGCCAGGTATGTGCCGGAAGCATAAGCGGGACAGAAAGGATCAGATATGAGAGCGAAGACAGACAGGTGGGAGGGACCGCCGGAACAAAAGGAGGGGGTTCGGGGTATATCCAGAGGGGCCGGGGTAGGAATGGCATCCATTCTGCTGATAGTAATGGTGCTGGCCTTTACAACGTTCGGTGTGCTTTCCCTGGTATCCGCCATGACGGATGTGAGGATGAGCCGCAAGTCCCTTGCCACAGCCGCCGCCTACTATCAGGCGGAGGAAGAGTTACAAGAGCAGCTGGCACAGCTTGATGCGGAACTTCTGGCGGGCACGGCGGAGATACCCCACCAGGGATTGTGGGAGCTTAAGGCGGACGTACAGGAGATTCAGCAGCTTCTTCTGATCGTAGAGCGTAAGGAACCGTCCGAGGGAGAGGGACGCTATCAGGTTCTCTGGCAGCGTCTTGTAAATACAGTGGAATGGAATCCGGGACCGGGAGTCAATATTTGGGATGGAGGAATGTGAGATGAGTATACAGATACAGGAGATCTTAAAGACGGGGTTGGAAATGGGAGGCTCGGATATCTTTGTGATTCCGGGGTCTCCGATAAGCCTGAAAAGGGGAGGAGAGATCTTTCCGATCACCTCAGATCGGGTGATGCCGGATTCTTCGAAAGAACTGTTGCAGCAGATCTATCAGCTTGCCAATCGTGATATTGAAGAGCTGGAAAGAAGAGGGGACGACGATTTCTCCTTTTCTGTAAAAGGTGCCGGACGGTTCCGGTGCAATGCCTATAAGCAGAGAAGCTCTCTGGCAGCCGTTCTTCGAATCGTAACATTTGGGCTGCCTGACAGTGAACGGATGCATATTCCCCAGGCGGTCATTGATCTCTATCGCCAGAAGAACGGCATGATTCTGGTTACCGGCCCGGCCGGAAGCGGAAAAACTACGACGCTGGCCTGCCTGATAGACCAGATTAATCAAAAGCGGAGCGGACATATTATCACCATCGAGGATCCCATCGAGTATATTCACTCCCATCAGAAATGCCTGGTAAGCCAGAGGGAGATTGACCTGGATACGGAGAGTTACGAGACTGCCCTGCGGGCGGCTCTTCGCCAGACACCTGATGTGATACTTTTAGGTGAGATGCGGGATTTTGAAACCATTCAGACTGCACTGACGGCGGCGGAGACGGGACAGCTGCTCCTGTCAACCCTGCATACCATCGGTGCGGCGAAGACCATAGACCGGATTGTGGATGTATTTCCCGCAGGGCAGCAGGCCCAGGTGCGGGTACAGCTTTCCATGGTGCTGCGGGCAGTCGTATCCCAGCGGCTTTTGCCTGTAGTTGACGGCGGACTGGAACCGGTATTCGAGATTATGATTGTAAACCCGGCCATTCAGAACATGATTCGGGAGGGCAAGATACACCAGATGGATAACGTGATATATTCCGGAGGAGATGCGGGGATGCGGACCATGGACAGTGACATCCTCAGGCTTTACCGGGCGGGGAGAATTACAAAAGAGACTGCATTGACCTATGCGGTCAACCCGGAACTTCTGGGGCGGAAACTTTCTTAAGTTTCCGCCCTATTTTTGCACAAAAACGGATGAATTTTAATGGGGCCATTAACAGTGCGTGAGGTACAATAAGGTAGAATAAGTAGAGGTATGCAGATGAACAGTGAATATATCAGTATAGCAGCCTCCAGTGTTGTCCGGCTCTGCTGTGACAGATTTGAGAGCGGGGACTGGGGCGGCAGATTTTATACAAGGTATCAGGAGAAGCCGGTAAGCTTTCGGAATACGGGGGAGCTGCTGGAGCGATTGGACGGATTTTATAACTGGCTGGGGTATCCCCAGGCATCCATGGAAAACCGCAGTTTTCGGAAGAAACCCTCCGAAAGGAGAGTTCTCCAGGAGACGGCTTCCCCACAGGAAGCCAGAATAAAGCAAAAAGGAGAACGAAGCATAGTGGTAAATGAAGAAGCGATGAACAAACATCAGGGTGAAAAGGCAACTTTCGTGGTACGTATTCAATATCGTCAGAATGCAAGCTGGCAGGGCCAGGTGACCTGGGCAGAGAAGAATAAGACCGTTCCTTTCCGCAGTGCCCTTGAATTGCTGAAGCTGATAGACAGTACACAAGAAGCACCGGAAGAGAGTTGGGATAGGGGTGACGAATAGCTATGACAGGAAAAGAGCTGAGAAAGCTGGGACGCTCCCAGCTGTTGGAGCTTTTGGTGGCTCAGGCGAAAGAGATGGAAAGCCTGAAAGAGCGTCTGGCGGAAGCGGAAGCACAGATGGAGAAGCGTCAGATCGCCATTGATGAAGCCGGTTCCATAGCAGAAGCTTCTCTGGCCTTAAGCGGGATTTTTGAGGCGGCCGAGGAGGCTGTGTCCCAGTATATGGAGAACATCAAGGACCTGAGTGACAGGCAGCAGAAAGTCTATGTGCAGAGAGAACAGGAAAACAGAAAAAAAGCAGATGAAATTTTGAAAAAGGCTCAAAGAGGAGCCGACCTGCTTCTGAACAGTGCCCGGGAGGAATGCCGGAGACTGGAGGAGGACACCCGTAAGCAGTGCCAGAGACTGGAAGAGGACACTCGTAAGCGGTGCGAGAATATGGTAAGTTCTGCAAAAAAAAAGGAAGCAACCAGTGATGTGATAAGCTTGCCGCTGCGGCAGGGAGGGTTTCGTTCGTAAGCTTCCGAAGATGCAGTGGGGATGATTATGAAAAAAAATAGTGCAGTCGAGGTGCCGGATCTCTCCCAGTTGGAGAAAGAGCTGAATAGAGTAAAGTATAAGAAGCGTTACAAGAGCGTGCTGACAAGCACGATCAGTACACTGATTGTAGTGGCGGCCATAGCCGTTCTGATTGCAACGCTGCTGATGCCGGTGCTGCAGATATATGGAACAAGTATGAGCCCTACGTTATATGACGGCGATATCATCGCCACCATAAAAACCACAGAATTTGAACAGGGAGATGTGGTGGCGTTTTATTATAACAATAAGATTCTTGTGAAACGTGTAATAGCCATGTCCGGCGAATGGGTGGATATGGATGAGGATGGAAACGTATATGTGAATGATGTGCTGCTGGATGAACCCTATCTGGTGGAACGGGCCGTAGGCGAGTGTGACATTAAGCTTCCCTATCAGGTTCCGGAGAACCGCATCTTCGTCATGGGCGATCACAGAAGCGTTTCCGTGGACAGCCGGAGTACAACCGTAGGCTGTGTGGCTGAAGAGCAGTTGGTAGGAAGATTGTTATTCCGGGTGTGGCCCCTGAAAGATATAGGGCCGGTGGGATAAGGATTGTTGGTATCAAAAAGGAGGATTTCTGATGGAGTCTTCGATTCTGAAGAAAGCGGGAAAGTTCCTGCGTGAACAAGGGAAAAATAATCGGTGGAGAAAGATCCTGACAGTACTGGGTGCGATCGTGGTGTTTGTGACAGCATATATACTGTTGATGCCTGCGGTTGCCTTAGAGCATAAGAGTGTATGCGGACTGGAGGAACATACCCATACAGAAGAGTGTTACGGCCAGGCAGCAGTCTGCGGTAAAGTGGGAGCCGGGGATGAGAGTGAAGAACCGGTAACCCTTGAATTTGTCTGCACATTTCCGGAGGAACTGCATGTTCATACCAGAGAATGTTATGACGGAGAAGACAATCTGATCTGTGGTTATGCGGATTATGCGGTCCATGAGCATACGCAAGGCTGTTATGAGGATGGCAGGCTGGTATGTCCCCTTGAAGAGATCGAGGAACACGAGCATACGGAAAGCTGTTACCGGGTCAATGACAGCGGATATATCTGCGGCCAGGAAGAGGCGGAAGCCCATACTCACGCAGATGCCTGCTATACAGAGAATCGGGAGCTTACCTGTGAGGAAGAAGAAAGGGAGGGCCATACCCATATAGATGACTGTTACACAGAAGAATGGGTGACCGTCTGCGGCCTGGAGGATGATCCCGAACATGTCCATGACGAATATTCCTGCTATGAAGTCAGCAGGACACTTACCTGCCAGGAAGAGGAAAGAGAGGGACACCAGCATGGAGACTCCTGCTATCATGTGGAAAGTGAATTGACCTGCGGCAAAGAAGAGAACTTAAACGGCCATAAGCATACGGAAAGCTGCCGTGGAGTGGTGAAAGAACTGGTTTGCGGCAAGGATGAGGTCATTCTGCATGAGCATACGGCAGAAGACGGCTGTTATGAGGCAGTCATGGATAATGACGGAAACCAGATGCAGGATGAGAACGGCGAGCTCCTTTGGAGACTGGTGTGCGATAAGTTAGAGGTGCTGGAGCACGTACACGACAACGGGTGCTATCAGGAGCATGTACATACGGAGGAATGCTTTGCGGAAGATTTGATCTGCGGCAAGGAAGAGCATGTACATACGGAGGAATGCTTTGAGGGAACGGTTTACTGCGGTCTGGAGACGCATACCCATACAGAGGAATGCTATGAAGTAAATGAAGCAGGGGAAAAGGTTCTGAAGTGCGGCCTGGAGGAGCATGAACACAGCTTTGCCTGCTATATCGGACCGGAGGTTTCAGAGGAAGACAGAGAGCGGATTCTCTATGTGGATCAGTTGATTGATGAACTTCCCTCATATGAAGAGATTGGCATGGAGCTGGCGGCCTATGAGGAAGCGGGGGATGATGAGGGATACGAGGAGTATTATCTTGATACTGCGTTCTGGGCAGAGATTAGCTATCGTTATTATGAAGATTTGGATGAATTACAGAAGTATGTGGTCAATGGACCAAAGCTTTTAGAAATGAGTTCATTGTGGGAAGCTTCAACCATGGCACTGGACAATACAGCCAGTGAATGGAAAGTGACATCTGTCAATCAGATGACAGCTAATAGCAATGATAATAAGTGTGCCTTATTTCATGGAGATAATAAATCAATAAGGGATATAAGCACGTCAACGTTTCTATATTGGAGCGGATGCGTAGTCGGCTGGCAGAATGAACGCTATGAAGTTATTAAGCTGTTGAAGAATGGTGAGAGCAAAGCCAATGAGAAGATACCAGAGGGAGGATGTATACTTTTCTTCTATGGGGACGAGGTGAAAGCTTATAAAGAGGGGGACATTGTAGAATTTGCATTAACAAAACCCTTTAACGAATTGCCTCAAGGAGCCGTAAGAGGAGGATATGGCACGGTATTCATAGGCGATACTCTAATAGCCCCCAAAGAACCCAAGGATAATCAGGTGACAACTGTTTCGGACAGGGCGAGCACAGCCGGGCTGATTAACATTAACCTCTACGATTATGGAAGCAATATCAATGATCTTTATAAAAGCGATCACCGGTATCCGGGATTTCAGGATGACGGCGGAACGAAAACGATCGATTTAAATAGTGGCAGTCTATGGGGAGCGAAAGGTTCTTACAATTTTGGCGGAAATATTGTTGCTGATTTGAATACCGGGTTTAGTCTTATCAATCAGGGCGGGCTGATCAATGCCACAGTGGGCGGTGCAAATACCCCCCTTCATGGAGTGGATGAAAATCACCCAAGTCCGATGAATCCCAATCTGGGAGAGGATGGCTATCCTGAACTGAAAGAGGGCGGGATATCTCTGGGCTACTTATTCAGTAATAGTGCTTATGCTACACGGAAGAACCGTGACGGGCTGGATGGGCTGTTCCGTTATGACGAGACTACAGGGGAATACAGCTTTGACAGCCGCAGCAATTTTGCGGAGTTTGATGCGGCCAGCAATCAGTTTATTGTATATGATGCATTGCTGTCGCCTAATTACATGATGTATCCCTTTGGAAACTTCCTGCCTTTCAGCAAGATTAATACAGAGGCCACCCAGGCCAGTGAGATTAACCGGGATTACTTCCGAATCATTGCGGCGACTGCGGCAAAAAAAGCAAAAGAGACAACCGATGGGAATCTGAAGACGGCTTACGAAACCCTGAGCAGAAATCTGGAAACATTTGTGGTGCAGATGGACGAAAAGTACGGTTCCAAAGATTGGGGCGGTATAGAAGCAGTCAGTGCCTACTTTGCCACATCCGGTATTCCCCGGACCTTTACGAAAGAAGAACTGGAGAAGATATACTCCGTTGACTATGACGAGGCAAAGAATTTCTTCTTTGGCATGAGCATGGAGATGGATTTTTCGCAGCCGGTAAAGGGTCTGACCGGTCTGACGAATGATATTCCCATGGAATTTAATTTTGCCGGTGATGATGATGTGTGGATCTATATAGATGAGATGCTGTACCTGAATCTGTCCGGTATTCATCGTCATGTGGGTGGCAAGATTGATTTTGTAAATGGAAGAATTTACTATTATGATTTGACTGTAGAGGCAGGAGATATAACAACAAGTCCCGATCAGACAGATACTTTCGAGCAGGTTATCAGGAGGAGCATGAAAGCGGCCGGAAAGACGGAATCGGAGATTGTGGCGGCTCTGGATGCAACCCTGAAAAAGGAAAATGGAGTTTATACCACATTTAAGGATAACTCAGCTCATAATTTCAAGTTCTATTATATGGAGCGTGGTGCCGGTTCCGGTGTGTGCAAGATAAATTTCAACTTCCCATTGCTGGAGAAGAACGCCCTCGCTCTTGGCAAGTCGTTGAGTGTTGATAACGGAGAAGTGGAAGAAGTGCTGGGCAATCCGGACTTCCTGTTCCAGGTATTGGCAGCAAACAGCAATAATGATAAGCCGGGTGAAAATGAACCGGAAGAACTCTTCATCAAAAAGGGCACGGCGTACAACGTTTATCGTCCCCGCTGCGGAATGGACACTTCAGAGGAACACCGACACAATGGGGACTGTTATGTGCAGTGCAAAATGGCGGCATCCGATGAACATCGGCACAGCGGAAAGTGCTATGGAGATAATCCGGCAAGAACGGGTATCACAGGGGAGGGCGGCATCATTACCCTGAAAAAGGATGAGTGTGCAGTATTTCCGGAGCTTTCGGTAATAAGCGGCGGATATTACATTCGGGAACTTTTTGACAGCAGTTCCATTGATCAGTATGCGGATGTGCAGGGAGGAGGCAGTTCCACCACTGACCGTAATGATATTCATGTAGGAGATAAGACTTTCGTAGGAAAAGAGACGGAAATTTACCATATGCTGAACGGCAGCACGTTCTTTGCTTTTGATAATAAAGTGAAAACTACAAAGCTGGGCAGACTGAAGATTACTAAGGAATTGGTAATAGGAGAGGTGGATGCAGAAAGTTCGGAAGAGACATTCCGCATAGAAGTGCAGTTAAGCGGCACGAAGCTGCCGGTAGGTACATCCTACACGGTAACAAATACCGACGGAACAGAAGAGACAAGAACCGTAGAGGAGGAGGGTATTATTCTCTTAAAGGGCGGTGAGACGGCACTGATTGAGAAGATTCTGGCAGGTACCGAGTATACCATTCAGGAGGATCCGGCATCCACAGAGGGGTATCAGGTAGGCTATAAGCCGCCCGCCATGGGAAATGAAATGGCAGGGGATGAGGCCCATTACGGAAAACCCTATGTGAAAGGAATCGTCAGCATCTATGATGAGGATGAGACGAAGATTTCTACTACAATAACGAATACAACCAAAGGTACAGGACTGGAGATACCGATTCATAAGTTGTTCAGTAATCCGGACGGCAGCAGCCATGCATACAGATTCCAACTGGTAGAGTTGGACGGCATACAGGGTAATGCAGTAGAGGACGGAAGAAAGGGAGAGGTTTCCCTTGTGTTTGAAAAGGGCACGGCTGATATGGCTTTAGAACAGGAAACGAGATTTGCTCCGATTCTGTATCTGACCAAGAATCTGAAAGATGGAGAGACTGCAACATATTATTACCAGATCACCGAGCTTGCAGAGGAGACTGAGACTGAAAAAGATCCGACGGTACGATATGACGAGACAGCCTATACGGTGGAAGTTCAGGTTACCAGAAAGAATGAGACCGTGACTGTGAATAAGGTTCTCATTCATAAAGAGGGAGTCGAACCGACTGAGGTTACCCTTACTCCGGAAGAAAACGGAATTGTCACATTCGCAGGCGATAAGAGTCCGCTGACATTTAAGAATACACTGCTCCATGATCTGACAGTGCGGAAGCTGGCATCCGGCGGAAACAGCAGCGAAGCCACATTCAAGTTCGACATAGAACTGACGGGAAGTAATGAAACGGTAATCGTAGACGGTACGTACCCTTATGAGATTGAAAGGGTTAATGACAACCTGGAATCCGAGATACAGACAGGAGAGGTTACATTCCAAAGTGGAAAGGCATCTATAGAGCTTCGTTCAAAAGATACCCTGACCATCAAGGGTCTGCCCTACGGAGTAAGCTGGAAAGTAGTGGAGACTACCATTGACGGATATTATGTGGGCCATATCACGGGAGAAGATCCGGTACTGGCAGTTGATGACAGGAAGCAGGATGAAAAAGAGGGGGCCGAAGCCAGCGGTGAACTGACAGAGACCACAGACAGCGTAACGTTCATTAACCGAACCACCTATGAACTTCCGGAATCCGGAGGGCCGGGTACAAACTTATATACAATGGCAGGCATCAGCTTGTTGCTGATGGCGGGCCTGATGTATAGAAAAAAAATCAGGGAAAGGAGGGCGGGTTCCTCCAGGAACTGAATATGCGGCCCCTGGCCGTTGAAACTCATTGTTACAAAGTAGATATAAAGGGAAAAGGAGAAATAAGTAATGAAAAGTATGAAAAAGTTGTTAAGTCTTGTACTGGCAATGATGTTGGTACTGGCAATGGGAAGCACGGCGATGGCTTCGCAACCCACAAGCGGAAACAACCAGGATCAGAAAGGTGAACTTACAGTTGAGAATGCCATTCCGGGGTCGGAGTACAGCATCTACAAGATCCTGGATCTGGAAAGCTATAATTCAACTAATGGTGCATATTTGTACAAAGTTGCCGCTGGCTGGGAAGATTTTGTTAAGGGAGAAGCAGGCTCCAAGTATCTTACAGTTGATGAGGATGGCTATGTAACCTGGAATACAAATGTGCCGGAAAAGGATGCGGCAGAATTTGCAAAGGCTGCACTGGCTTATACAGAGGGAAAGAATTTGGCTGTAAAGACTGAGACTGCACCGGCAGCACCGGAGGGAAGTTCAGCAGACGCTACAGTTACTGTTAAGTTTACTGATTTGAATTTGGGTTATTATCTGCTTGATTCCTCAATAGGTGCACTGTGTTCCCTGGATACCACAAATCCGAATCAGACAATTAGTGAGAAGAACGAAAAGCCTACCGTTGAGAAAGAGGTTGAGCAGCCTACGGCATCTATTGGTGATGTTCTTGACTATGTAATAAAAGTTAAAATTGCAGCGGGAGCTGAGAATTATGTAATTCATGATAAAATGTCTGATGGTTTGACCTTTAACGGTGAGGATACCATTCAGGTTAAGGTACTGAGCAAAGAGACCGTTGACGCTTTGGATCCGGATGATAAGGATGCGGTGAAGAATGCGGCCGGAATAGATGGATTTGCAGCTCCCGGGGATTATACAATTACGTCCGGTGAAACTCTTGATCATGATGATACCTTTGATATTACAATTACAGAAGCCGGTGAGGCAAAATTACCTGTGGGCGGCATGATTGTAGTAACCTACAAGGCCACAATCAATGCGGATGCATTGAAATATGATGAAGTAAACAATAAAGCAACTCTTGATTACGGTGATGAGAATCATACCACCTCAACAGAGACACCGGAAGTTCCTACCAAGTATATTGATGTAAACATCCTGAAATTTGCAAAGACCGAGAGTGGAGAAACAGGATTGGCAGGAGCTGAGTTTACCCTTTCCAAAAATGAAGACGGAAGCGATCCAATCAGTTTTGTTGACCTGACAAATGGGAACTACAGAGTAGCAACAAAAGAGGATGCCACAACAACAACAACCGTTGTATCCCCTGCAGGAACCGATGTATTAGGTAAAATCAATCTTGATGGTCTGGGTGCAGGTACGTATTACCTGACAGAGACAAAAGCACCGGACGGATACAATCTGTTGAAAGCTCCTGTTAAAATTGTCATCACAGAGACAACAGATGCAACCACAGGAGAGACAACTTTAACAGTTCAGATACCCGAACTGAATGAAGATGGAAGTGTAAAGGAAGATGCAGATGGCAATGAAGTGCTGATGCTTGCAAATCCGGTGAAGGTTCAGAATATGACCGGAGCAGAACTTCCCTCCACCGGTGGTATCGGTACTACTATCTTCTACGTACTGGGCGGCATCCTGGTAGTTGGTGCCGGAATCCTGTTAGTCGTAAAGAAGCGTATGAGCAGTGAAAAATAAATGATTTGTCTGTTGTAGGCTGAAGTTCACAGTTTTTTGTTGTGAATGGCGGCAACCGGGGAGACTTTTGTATCCCCGGCATACAACAGCAAGGAGAATCCTGCATGAAGAAACATTTATCCAACATTATTTTAATAGTGATCCTGCTTGCAGGCTTGTCCTTGCTGCTGTACCCTACAGTCAGCGACTACTGGAACAAATTTCACCAATCCCAGGCCATTGCCAGTTATGCGGAGGCCGTGGCGGATTTGGATGATGAGACCTATGAACAGTTGTGGAGTGAGGCTGTTGAGTACAATCAGTCTCTGCGATCCAGGGCCAACCGATATCATCCCACAGAGGAGGAACATGCGGCATATGAATCGTTGCTCAACGTTTCCGGCGATGGAATCATGGGTTATATTGAGATAGAGAGTATCAACTGCTATCTTCCCATTTATCACGGCGTGGAAGAGTCTGTGCTTCAGATTGCAGTGGGGCATATAGAGGGAACCTCTCTGCCGGTAGGCGGATCGGGAAGTCACTGCGTATTGTCCGGTCACAGAGGTCTGCCATCCGCAAAGCTGTTTACGGATTTGGACCAGATGCGGGAGGGCGATGTTTTTGTACTCCGGGTACTGGATGAGACTCTGACTTATGAAGTGGATCAGATCCGCATTGTTCTGCCGGAAGAGGTGAATGATTTGGAACTGGTGGACGGGATGGATTACTGTACGCTGGTGACCTGTACGCCTTATGGTATCAACAGTCACCGTATGCTGGTGCGGGGACACCGGATCGACAATCTGGCGGATGCGTCTTCCATTCGCGTAACGGCAGATGCCATGCAGTTAAGGCCGGTGCTGATTACGCCGATTTTAATGGTGCCCATATTACTGTTGTTGTTTATCTGGTTTCGAATTCGACACCGAAGAAGATAGAAAGAGAGGAATGAGTATGAGAGGGAAATACAGAAAAAAGGTCTGGCTGTGTGCCGCACTGGCGGCTGTATTGTGTCTCACACTGATGCTGCCTCATAAGAACAGCCTAGCCAGAGTACTTCTTGATACAGAAAGAGAGAAAAACACTCTGAAAGTAAATAAAGAAAACTTAACCAGTGAAGATTTGCTGAAAGAAGATGCAAGTCTGGCCAACGCAGAGGTGCAGGTATATCTGTATAAACTGGCGACTGTGGATGAGTACGGACAATATACTCTGGTTGATGGATTCAAAGATCTGGCGGGTCAGCTTCCGGAGGGTGTGCTTGACATCGAGGCACTGAACAGGACGGTGTTTGATGCAACCTCCGACCAGTGGGAGACAACGGCACACTGGGTATCAGAGCTTTTAGGACTTCCCGCATTTACCAGTGAGAAGAATGAAAATAATGAAGATAGTGTTGATAAGGAAACTCCTCCGGAGGGAGAGCAGAAGTCAGACGGAAAGAAGTTTTACATCCCAGAGAATGAAACTTTAATCGGTCTGCCATGTTATGATAAAACCATACTGGCAGGAGACGGGATAGACTATGATGTAGACCAGGGGCTCTATCTGGTCTGGGCAAAGCCTATTGTGACCGAAAAATATATGTACACATTTCTTCCTTACCTGGTATCCGTTCCGGACAATGCATATGGAAGAGAGGATGATCTCAATAAGGATTCCGATGATTGGAATTATAATGTCGTGGTAGATCTGAAGCCGGAACGTCAGGAACGCTATCTGGATCTGGAGATAGATAAGACCTTATTGAATTACCAGCCGACTTCCGGCAAGGCCATGTTTATATTTGAAATCAGGGCGGAGAAAGGGACGACAGATGATGGAGAGCCAATCGTAGTGTTTCATGATGTAGTGGGCCTGGAATTCAGTGGAGATGGTAACAAGAGTGTGCGGGTAAAGAATGTCCCGGCAGGCTCCAAAGTGACAATCACAGAGATCCGTACCGGCACAACGTACCAACTGGTTTCCAAAAAAGTAGTTCCGGCAGATGGGATTACTCTGGGAACAACGGAGACGGCAGACGGTTTTGTGATAGACAGCCTGTCAGGCAAAGCGGACTGGGTATCTTCCCAGGGAACCGGAGAGGGAGAGAATGAACTTGCAGCTACTGTATCATTTACCAATGATTACAGTGGAGAAGACGGGCCAAAGACAGATGGTATTGTAAATCAATTTACCCGGATTGACGGAGAGTGGAAGGGTGCACAGATTATAACAAATCAGGGAGGTGGAGCAGCCAATGAGTAAAAAGCGATTATACCGCAGACGGACGGCTCTTTTGGCAGCCTTGGCCCTTGTGCTTCTGTTTGGTTCTACATTAAAGGATTCTCTGGCATACTTTACCACTTACACCAGGGTAAACGGCCACTGGCCGGTAACTTTCGGATCGGATACGGAGATTGAAGAAACGATCGAAGATCTGACCAAGAAGATCCAGATTGAAAATACAGGAGAGACAGACTGCTTTGTCCGGATAAGGGCGTATTTTGGAGAGGACATGGTTGTTCTTAAAAAGGTAGAGGAGGCGGATGCAAAGGATGGGGCGGTCCACTGGACACAGGACGGTGATTGGTGGTATTACAGTCAGGTCTTAAAGCCAGGGGAAACGACCTGTGAGCTTGCTATGACCTTTGCACCACACCAAAATCTGCATCTCAATCCGGTTATTGATACATTCCATGTGGTGATTGTTCAGGAAACTGCACCGGTGCTTTACCGTACCAATCCGGACGGCACACGTACACCCTATGCGGAGTGGCCGGAACAGAATGAGGAGGCCGGATCATGAAGAAGAAAAAGAAAAACAGATCCCGGGGTGTCTACACCACAGGAATTTTATTTGCGGTGGCAGTTCTTCTGCTCCTTGGAAGCGTAGCCGGCAGCAGTCAGGCGGCACTGACATATTACAGCGAGAATTATTCGGCACAGCTTCAGACTTTCGATATTGGTGTCACCCTGGTGGAAAACGGCCGTGATGTGAGTTGGCGTAATTATACCCAGCGGGATGACAAATGGTATGAGGATGGCGTTGGTCTTCTGACTGATATGCTGTATGCCGGACCGAACGGAGAGCAGGAAGCACTTCAGTTGGAGACGTATTATCCGGAGGTACTCTGTGTCAAAAACAGCGGAAATATCGACGAATATGTGAGAGTGTTGATTTACCGTTACTGGGTGGATGAAGAGGAGAGAGACGATGGGCTCCCAGTTCCCATAGAGGATAGAAAGAAGAGAACGGATATTTCTCCGGGCTTTATTAAGCTGTCTCCCTGGAATGGTACGGAGACAGGGCAAAGCGGGACCCTTTCTTACAATGGATGGGTGCTTGATGAGGCGGCCAGTACAAATGAGCGTATTGTTCTCTATTATACGGGGGTAGTAGGAACAGGAAAGACAACTCCCCCATTTATGGATGCACTGGCTATCAGTAAAGATGTAGAGAGTGAGTTCAGAATCTCGGGTTCTGACGGAAAATATACTTACCAGAATGAAGAGTTTGTATTAGAGGTTGAGGCGGATGCCGTGCAGACCCACAATGGGGCAGATGCTATTAAAAGTGCTTGGGGTGTTGACGTAATTGTAGACGCATCCGGCAATCTGAGTCTGGGGAGGTAGGGAAAATGAAGAAAAAGTTTTGCAGCCTGTTTCTGATCCTGCTTCTTGCAGCAGGAAGTGTTTTGACTGTACATGCGGAGGAACTTATAGGCGGAAAGGGCTGGTATGTCCGGTTTACCGGGAATAAGATGGAAAGTAACTTTAATTCGTCTGATGTTGCAGAAGCTATTTCAAAAATGGAGCCTGGAGACAGTGTTACCTTTCGTATCAGTCTGGAAAATAATGACACGTCATCTACCGACTGGTATATGACCAATGAGGTGCTCCAAAGCCTGGAGGACAGCCAGAAGGTGGCAGAGGGCAGCGCTTATACTTATATTTTGACATATAAGAACAGCAACGGACAGGAGGAAACCCTCTACAGCAGCGAAAATGTAGGCGGTGAGACTGTTACCAGAGCCGGGGAAGGACTCCATGAAGCCACAGACAGCCTGAAGGATTACTTTTATCTGGATAAGCTGGCAAGCAGGGAAAAGGCATCCATTTCCCTAAAAGTAGCCCTGGATGGAGAAACTCATGGAAATACTTATCAGAATACCATTGCTAAGCTTCAGATGAATTTTGCAGTGGAGAAGCTTAGAGATACAAACACAGCCACATCATCCAATGCCAGAAGCGTCCGGGAGGACAATGAGATTTATAAGGTGGGAAATGATGTGCGGACAGGCGATCAGACCCGCATACTGCTTTGGTCGCTGCTGGCGTTGGTGAGCGGTATCGGATTTATGGGACTGGCGACTGCAAGCCGCAGGCGAAAAGGGGGAGAGGAACATGAGTAGATGTCGTAAAATCTGGTTTATTGTTCTGTCCCTATGCTTGTTTTTTTCGGCGGCTCCTTTAGAAAGCGGCGCAGCACAAGGGGATTCCTATACCTATACCCTGACCTTTTATGCAGGCAATCAGGGGGAGTTCTCAGGTATTGGAGATTTGTCCGGCCTTTCTTCCGGATATATGATTACAAGCAGTCAGGACAGAATCACCATCAGCGGCTTAAGCTATCGGGATCGAGTAAGCTTTAATGCAGTATCCCTTATAAAGCTTCCGGAGGACAGTAAGTATTATGTAAAGGGAATCCGTCAGAGCGGCCGTGATAACAATACAGTGGAGCAGGTAAGGAGTAATTCTATCCTTGTGGAAAGTGATCGGGACTACGTGGTAGCCTATGGCATCAAAGGAGATATGGCAGCTTACCATGTAAATTACAGGGATGAGGCAGGCAATACGCTGGCACCCAGCGAAACCTATTATGGCAATGTGGGAGATAAGCCTGTGATGGCATTTCTTTACATTGAAGGCTATGAGCCTCAGGCATACAATCTGACCCGGACACTGGTAAGTGATGAGTCGAAAAATGAGTTCACCTTTGTGTATCGCAGGGCAGCGGCCGGAGTGAATACTACAACCGTGACAGGAGGCGGCAATACCACAACGGCTGTTCCTGGCAGCGTTACGATAATTTCCGGCGAGGGCAATGCAAGCGGAGGAAATGGCACAGGAACAGGCGGCGGGGCAAATGCCAATGCCAATGCAGACACGGACGGAGAGGCAGCAGAGGGTGAAAACGCTGAAAATGCAGAAGCTGAAACAACGACCATTCAGGATGATCCGGTGCCTCAGGCGCCGGGAGAGCTGGTGGATCTGGATGACGAGGAAGTGCCTCTGGCAAACCTAAAGGAGCTCATTATCAATTCAGAGGGACGCTTTGTCTATGGTGCATCTATTTTGATAGGCGTATCTGCTGCTGCGGCATTGATTGGAATGGGAATTATGTTCTGGAAAAAGAAACATGTGAATGAGGAAATAGACAATTGGGAGATCAATTAAAGAAAAAGGAAAAGCATTTTGAGCTGTCTTCTATATGCAGCGGTTTTGGATTGATTTTACTCCTGTTGGTTGTAGCTCTTTGCCTGCCGCTGACGGTGCCCCGTTTGCTGGGGTATGAGCTTTACGCTATTGTCAGCGGCAGTATGGAGCCGGCGATTTCCGTCGGCAGTGTAGTTTATGCCAAGCGGATTAATCCGCAGGAGATAGAAGCCGGCGATGTGATCGTATTTTATGGCGGTCATGATTCTTCCGCAGTCATTACACATCGGGCTGTGGAGAATCATAAGGAAGAGCAGGAACTTCTCACCAAAGGCGATGCAAATGCGGGAAACGATATGCTTCCCATTGCATACAATAATGTTATCGGCAGGGTAGGACTGTCCGTTCCGATTCTGGGTATTCTGCTGCCATTGGTGACAGAGACTTCAGGAAAGCTTTACCTGGTGGGGATCCTTGGAGCAGGGGTTCTTTTCCGCATTCTGGGAAGCCGTCTGCGAGATGGAAGTGAGTCAGAAGGATAATTTGTGATGAATTATTTTCATGAGAGAGAAATTTGGACCTTGACAGAGACATACTGGTGTGGTATAAATAATAAGTACGTTTTAGTTAGGGGATTGGTCAAATGGCATGACAGGGGTCTCCAAAACCCTTAGTGGGAGTTCGATTCTCTCATCCCCTGTAGAAAAAGCACAGGAAACCTGTAAGACAACAGGTTCCTGTGTTTTTCTTTTTTGGAAAATAAAAAGAATGACAGGACTTTTGAGATGTATTATAATAGGAATGAAACCTGTAGAACTCAAAATAATAACCCTTTTTGCAATGCCAATAGGGTTAGGGAACTGAAATTAGGAGGATACATAAAATGGCTAATATTTTAAAAAGATTTGGCGATATCATGTCAGCAAATATCAATGCACTTCTGGATAAGGCAGAAGATCCGGAAAAGATGATTGACAAATACATTCGGG
Source organism: Candidatus Merdisoma sp. JLR.KK006 (assembly GCF_036941035.1). NCBI lineage: Bacteria > Bacillati > Bacillota > Clostridia > Lachnospirales > Lachnospiraceae > Candidatus Merdisoma > Candidatus Merdisoma sp. JLR.KK006. The sequence continues at coordinate 81,067 of NZ_JAYMNS010000020.1, forward strand.
ATATAGAAGAAGACATGCGGGGCGTAAAGGCAGAGACTGCGGCAGTGATGGCGGCGGAGACCAAGGCAAAGCGGGAACTTGCCGAATGTCAGGATGAGATTGCCAAGATGCAGAAGTATGCAGAGAAAGCACTGATGGCAGGCAATGAGAGTGATGCCCGCAGATTCCTGGAGAAAAAGGGCGAGTTGACCAACAAACAGGCAGGCTTGCAGCAGGCTTACGATCTGGCGGCAGCAAATGCAGCCAAGATGAAGGAAATGCACGATAAGCTGGCCAAGGATCTGGAAGGACTTCAGGCAAAACGTGATGCGATCAAGGCTAAAGCAGCCGTAGCCAAAACCCAGGAAAAGCTCAACAAGATGGGCACAAATGTCTCTGGCGCAGGGGAAGCTATGGCAGCCTTTGACCGCATGGAGGCAAAGGTGGATCGGATGCTGGATGAGGCTAATGCTATGGCAGAATTGAATTCTGAGGCAGACAGCATTGATGCTTTGGCAGCAAAATATGACGGGGATGAGGATACTTCTTCTGTAGATGATGAGCTGGCAGCTCTAAAGGCGAAGATGGGACTGTAAAAGCATGGAAGAAAAAATCTATTACTGCGAGGGCTGCGGCGGTGTCATGGAGTTTGACGTAGCTACGCAGAGCCTTAAATGTCCCAACTGTGACAGAGTGGTTCCCATTGCTCATGATGAGCGTAAATTGGTAGAGCACAGTCTTACTCATCATGCCATGAGAACAATTCGGGCCAGCGAGAAGACAACACATACTATGGAATGTAAGGGCTGCGGTGCCAGGATAGAAGTAGAGGGTACCAGCAGGGCTGCTGAGTGCCCTTATTGCGGTTCGGACTATGTGCTGGCAGAACGGGAGGCGGATGCGGTACTTCCCGATGGAGTTCTGCCCTTTCAGGTAGATAAGAATCGGGTAGGGGAACTGTTTCGTCAGTGGATGAAAGGCCGGTGGCTTGCTCCCGGCCAGTTGAAGCATCTCTATCAGAAGGACCGGCTTCAGGGGATCTACGTGCCCTATTGGACTTTTGATGCAAAGGTAAATGCCCGTTATACGGCCATGGGAGGACAGCACCGGACTGTGACCCGAAAAGGACCGGACGGAAAGGAAGTGCGGGAGGTAGTTACGGATTGGTACCCTACCTCCGGAAGCATCCGTCATTTTTTTGATGATGTTCTTGTACCGGGTTCAGAGAAAATGGATTCAAAGCTGCTGCGACGTACCGGATATTTTGGCACGAAGCAAGTAGTTTCTTATGCGCCGGAATATCTGTCCGGCTATAGTGCAGAGTGTTACACGGTGGATCTGGATGACGCCCACCGGGAAGCAGTGGGAACCATGGAGCGGGAGCTTGAGAGCATGGCCCGCAGTGAGGTCCTTGGCAGATATGATGAAGTAAGCAATATCCATGTTCAGGCAGACTATCGGGATGAGACCTACAAGCATGTGCTGCTTCCCATGTATTCAACTGCTTATACCTATAAAGGGAAGCACTACCGGGTGCTGATTAATGGACAGAGCGGAAGGGTGGAGGGAGATTATCCCAAAAGCCCGGTGCGGATTGGTGCCATTGTGCTGCTGGTTCTGCTTATTGTGGCACTGGTATATTGGTTCAGCAGCGGCCCTGATATGAGGGCAGATACTTTGCCTGCCTGGGAAGAAGGGCAAATATATGATTATGAGATAGAGGAGGATGCAGCATGGGCTTATTTGGAGGACAATTTGCCAATGTAGTGGAGTGGCAGGAATTTCGGGACGATATACTTTTCTGGAAATGGAGCAATAAAGAGATAAAAAAGGGCAGCCGCCTGATTATCCGTCCGGGGCAGGATGCCATTTTCCTGTATAACGGTAAAGTGGAGGGACTGTTTAGGGATGATGGAAGCTATGATATTGAGTCCCAGATCATTCCTTTTTTGTCCACATTGAAGGGCTTTAAGTTCGGCTTTAACAGCGGCCTTCGGGCAGAGGTACTGTTTATCAACACAAAAGAAGTTCTGGTAAAATGGGGTACCAAGAATCCCGTGCTGATTCCGGCGCCGGGGCTTCCGGGCGGCATGCCCATTCGTTCCTTTGGGACCTTTAGCTGTAAGGTGGCGGACTATGATGTCTTTATTGAGCGTATAGCCGGAATCCGCCAGCAGTATACGATGGATGAGGTAAAGGAGCGCATTACCTCTATGCTGGATCAGCTTCTGATGAAATGGATTGCAAAAGAAGGCAGGGATATGTTTAACCTTCAGGTCAATGCTTCCGAGATAGGAAAGGGCATTCAGGAGGATCTGGATATGGAGATGCTGAAAATCGGAATCAGCATCACAAGCTTTGCTATTTCCAGCTTTAATTATCCCCAGGAAGTGCAGAAGATGGCAGAAAAGGCGGCGGCCCAGAGTATGATCGGCGATGTGGGACGTTTTCAGCAGGTAGCCATGGGTGAGTCAATCGCTGCCGGGAAGGGCGGCGGTGCAGCTTCTGACATGGCAGGTATTGCTATGGGAATGGCAATGGGGCAGCAGATGGCAGCTCAGATGCAGCAGAATCAGGCAGCAGCTTCGCAGCCGCAGGCAGCCGTGGGGGGAACGGCTCCCAATTTCTGTCCGGACTGCGGGACTAAGACAAACGGAGCGAATTTCTGCCCAAATTGCGGAAGAAAGCTGGTATAATCCACATAAATTGGTTTTGTGACCGGACATTTAATCACAAAGATACAGGAGACTTCAATGAGTATATATGATACTTTAAATCCGGAGCAGAAGGAAGCGGTGCTTCACACAGAAGGACCGCTTCTGATTTTGGCAGGAGCCGGTTCCGGAAAGACAAGAGTTCTGATCCATCGGATTGCATGGATGATGGAGCAGGGGGTAAGTCCATGGAATATTATGGCGATTACCTTTACCAACAAGGCGGCAGGAGAAATGCGGCAGCGTGTAAACAATTTGGTGGGCCAGGGAGCTGACAGTGTATGGGTGGCTACCTTCCATTCTACCTGCGTGCGGATTCTGCGCCGTTATATCGGGCATCTGGGCTTTGACACTGCATTTTCCATCTATGATGCGGATGATCAGAAGACAGTTATGAAGGATGTGTGCAAGCGTCTGAATATCGACACAAAGATTTTTAAGGAGCGTTACCTGTTAAGTGTTATTTCCAGAGCAAAGGATGAAATGATTAGCCCTCTGGAAATGGAGATGGCGGCACAAAATGATTTTCAGAAAAAACGGGTGGCAGAAGCCTACCGGGAATATCAGGCCCAGCTTCGAAGAAATAACGCTCTGGATTTTGATGATTTGATTGTAAAGACGGTAGAACTGTTTCAGAACTGTCCGGAAATTCTGAACTCCTATCAGGAGCGGTTTCGCTATCTGATGGTGGACGAGTATCAGGATACAAATACAGTACAATTTAAGCTGATCAGCCTTCTTGCAGGAAAATACCGAAACCTCTGTGTGGTGGGCGACGACGATCAGTCCATTTACAGGTTCCGCGGGGCGAATATTTACAATATCCTGAATTTTGAGCAGGTATTTCCCGATGCGAAGGTAATTAAGCTGGAGCAGAATTACCGTTCTACTCAAAATATCCTGAATACTGCAAATGAGGTGATCCGCAACAACTATGGGCGGAAAGAAAAGCGGCTTTGGACAGAAAACGAGGAGGGAAGGCCCATAGGGTTCCACCTGCTTCTCAATGCATTTGAGGAGGCGGAGCATATTATAGGAGATATCAGCAGCCATGTACGAAAAGGTGAAGCGGATTATCAGGATCATGCTGTTTTGTACCGAACAAATGCCCAATCCCGTTTGTTTGAGGAAAAGCTGATTATAGCAGGGATTCCTTATAAACTGATAGGCGGTGTAAACTTCTATGCCCGAAAGGAAATCAAGGATGTGCTGGCATACCTCAAAACCATTGACAATGGAAAGGATGAGGTGGCTGTCCGCCGAATTATCAATGTACCGAAGCGGGGGATTGGAGCTGCCACCCTGAACCGGGTGCAGGATTATGCAGGAGCTTATGGCATCAGCTTTTATGATGCTCTTCTTCGGGCTGAGGAGATTCCCAATCTTGGGCGAAGCGGCGGGAAGATTAAGCCTTTTACCACATTGATTCAGAATATGCGAAGCCAGCTTAAGGAGATGTCCCTGACTGAACTGACGAAAGCACTTTTGGATGAGACAGGTTATATTAAGGATCTGGAAAATGAGGGGACAGATGAAGCCAAGGGCAGGATTGAGAATATTGATGAACTGCTCAATAAGCTGGCAGCCTATGAGGAGACAGCCGATGAGCCTACTTTAAGCGGATTTTTAGAAGAGGTTGCGCTGGTGGCTGACATTGACAGTCTGGAAGAAAGCAGTAATTATGTGGTGCTGATGACCCTGCACAGCGCTAAGGGACTGGAATTTCCTTATGTATATATGGCAGGTATGGAGGAAGGGATATTTCCAAGCTACATGTCTCTCAATGGGGACAATCCGGAGGAAGAACTGGAAGAAGAACGGCGGCTCTGTTATGTAGGGATTACCCGGGCGAAAAGAGAGCTGATGCTGACAGCGGCCCGTCAGAGAATGGTCCGGGGAGAAACCATGTTCAATGCCGTTTCCCGCTTTATTCGTGAGATTCCGGAGGAATATTTGGAATCCAAGAAGAAAAAGGAAGGCCCCGCAAAGCCTGTGAATGTTCCGAAGCAGGCTGCCTGGATACAGTCAAAAGAGAGCTTTCGGGCCAAGCCCTATGAATCTCAGAGCCTTATTGTGAAAAAAGCCTCCGGACTGGAATATGGGGTGGGTGATCGGGTACGCCACATTAAGTTTGGAGAGGGAACCGTATTGGAGATTACGGAGGGAAAGAAAGATTACGAGGTCAAGGTGGAATTTGACACAGCCGGGATTAAGCGGTTGTTTGCTTCTTTTGCCAAGTTAAGGAAATTGTGAGAATAAATTTTTCGGAAATGATAGTAATTTGAATGTAGTTGTGGTATAATATGAACACTTAGTAAGTGTGAGCCAAGGGCGAAGCATGAATTGCAATTAACGATTAGGAAAGGGTGCGTGCAATGAATAAGATGGAAGATTTTCTGACAGCAACAAAGTTGAATGAGCTGATTCATAAGAGAGAGGTAGATGAGAAGAATAAAAATACGGTTCTTTGGATTCTGGCAATCATCGGAGCGGTTGCAGCCGTAGCGGCTATCGCTTATGCCGTGTATCGTTTCTTTACTCCGGATTATCTGGAAGACTTTGAAGATGATTTCGATGACGATTTTGACGATGACTTCTTTGAGGACGGAGACGACGAGGAAGAATAAGAGAGTATGGAAGGGGTTGCAGCAGAGGCGGCAGCCCTTTTTCTTATCGCAATAGGAAGACCCTACAATTTTTTCTGGGATAAAATATATTTACCGCACCGGGGCGGAGAGGAATCAGGTCGATAAAGTGACTCAAGATTCTTTCTTAATTGTATACTGATCTATGAGGGAGGTACGTTTGATGAAGAAAAGGAGAAATCCATTGGGGCAGTTTGTAATTGGGATGATTATGCTGGCGTTGGGGCTATATTGGTTTTTGTCTAATGTGACTGTGAGCACCTATTTCGGACTTCGGTTTATGGGCATTCGATTTGGCGGCGGTTTGATTGTGATTCCCTTTATTGCAGGGATTATTTGGCTGTTTTTGAATGTGGACTCAGTGGGGGCAAAACTGTTAACCGGAATTGGGATTGTAATTATTTTGGCATCTATTATTTCCAATATGCAGTTTATATTTCGGGCAACAAGCTTGTATGTTTACTTGCTGATGCTCATCCTCATATTCGGCGGCGGAGCGCTGGTGGGACAGGTCCTGTTTCAATGGCCGAAGGATGATGGAGAGAAAAAGAAATAGAAGCAGTATAGGACTATGAAATATAAAAATTATGAGGAGAACGGGATGAAAAAAGGACAGATTTATGAAGGTATGGTAGAGAAAGTGGACTTCCCCAATAAAGGGATTGTGACCTGTGAGGAGCGGAATGTTGTTGTAAAGCATACGGTCCCTGGGCAGAAGGTTCGTTTTCAGGTAAACAAGATCCGCAAGGGCAAATGTGAGGGCCGGCTCCTGGAGGTCCTGGAGCGGTCTCCTCTGGAAATAGAACCAGCGTGTCCTCATTTTGCGGTTTGCGGCGGATGTACCTATCAGAATCTGGCTTATGAGGAGCAGATTCGGCTGAAAAGCAATCAGCTGAAGGAGCTTCTGGACAGTGCCATTGGGGAACCTTATCTGTTTGAAGGGGTGAAGGAGAGTCCGCATGGTGAGATGTACCGGAATAAGATGGAATTTTCCTTTGGTGACGAGGAGAAGGATGGGCCGCTTGCCCTTGGTATGCATAAGAGAGGGAGCTTTTATGATATTGTGACGGTGAAACAGTGCCGGATTGTGGATGAAGATTATCGGAAGATTCTTTCCTGTGTGCTGGACTATTTTAAAGAGGAGAAGGTGCCTTTTTATCATAAGCTGCGTCATATGGGGTATCTGCGTCATTTGCTGGTGCGCAAGGGCGTCAAGACGGGGGAGATTCTGGTGGTGCTTGTGACCAGCAGTCAAATGGAGGTTCCGGATGTGCCCTGGCTGGAACGGCTTTTGGAGCTTCCCCTTGACGGGAAGCTTGTGGGGGTTCTTCATACTTATAATGACAGCTTGGCGGATGTGGTTCAAAGTGACAGGACAGAGCTTCTTTATGGCAGAGATTATTTTTATGAGGAGCTTTTGGGGCTTAAGTTCCGGATTTCGCCCTTTTCTTTCTTTCAGACCAATTCTCTGGGGGCGGAGGTGCTCTATGAGACGGCAAGAGCTTATATTGGAGATACGAAAGATAAGGTGATCTTTGACTTATATAGTGGGACCGGGACCATTGCTCAGATGCTTGCGCCGGTGGCGGAGCAGGTTGTGGGAGTGGAGATCGTGGAGGAGGCTGTGGAGGCGGCCAAGGTGAATGCGGAGCTTAATGGGCTTTCGAATTGTAGGTTTATTGCCGGGGATGTTTTGAAGGTAGTGGATGGATTGAGGGAGAAGCCGGATCTTATTGTACTTGACCCGCCCAGGGATGGAGTGCATCCGAAGGCGCTTCAAAAGATTATTGACTTTGGGGTGGAGAGGATTGTTTATATTAGCTGTAAGCCGACTAGTTTGGCGAGAGATTTGGAACTGCTGCAGGGATGCGGGTATAGGGTGGAACGGGCTTGTGGGGTGGATATGTTTCCTTCGACTGTTCATTGTGAAAGTATCGTGTTGCTTTCAAAACTTCATACAAAACAGAATATAGAAGTGGAATTGGAAATAAGCGAGATGGATTTGACTGCGGCGGAGAGCAAAGCAACATATGAGGAAATCAAGGATTATGTGTTGGAGCATACGGGATTGAAAGTCAGTAGCTTGTATATCGCACAGGTAAAACAAAAATGCGGTATTATTGAGAGGGCAAATTATAACATGCCGAAATCGGAAAAGTCCAGACAGCCGAAATGTCCGCCAGAGAAAGAAGCGGCTATAAGGGAAGCGTTGAAACATTTTCGGATGATTTGATAGTATTTTAGAAATAGTGAAACATTTTTTGAATGACACATTGTGCTAACATTATTTTTAGCTAAAGAAGAAAGGAATGGATTTATGTGGTTAGATAAAGAATCTCAAATTGATTTATTAGCATATAGTCCTTTTGCAGAATTAATTACAAATATAACAGCAAATGAACGATTAAACCCATTAACTATTGGTTTGTTTGGTCGATGGGGTGCCGGGAAGTCTACATTATTAAAATTAGTTGAAAAAAATATCGAAGAAAGAGACGAAACAAAGAAAAAATTTGTCTGCATATCATTAAATTCTTGGGTGTTTGAAGGGTATGATGATGCTAAAAGTGCGATTATGGAAAGCTTGCTTCGAACTCTTATGGATAATCAGCCTGCTTTTGAAGGACTTAAGGATGAAATAAGGAGTTTGATTGGAAGAATTAACTTTATGAAATTAGGGGCAACAGCAATAAAACATGGAATGCCTTTAGTTATGAGCGCAATAAATCCGGCGACAGCTACACTTACTATGGCACAATATTTTTCAAAAGCAAAAAGAAAAGAAATTTTAGATGATATAAAACAAGTCTGGAGTAAGAAAGAAGTCGAGGAAGATAAGGATACTACTGTTGAAAATATTCGGCTTTTTAGAAAAGAATTCAGTGATTTGATTGATAAATCAAAAATAGATAATCTGATTGTCATGATAGATGATTTGGATAGATGTACGCCTGAACGTGTAATAGAAACACTGGAAGCTGTAAAATTATTTTTATCTGTTCCTAAAACGACATTTATAATAGCGATAGATAATCAAGTTATGAAATATTCTATTGAAAACAAATACCCTAAAATCACAGAGGACTCAGAAGATTTTTCAGACAGTTATATTGAAAAGATTATTCAGTTACCGATAAGTATACCAGAGTTATCGGAAACAGATATAAAAAATTATTTGCTATTGTTAATATGTGAACTTTTTTTGTCCAAAAGAGTTCCTTCAACAAAAGAAAATCAATTGGATATTCTTTTGGCTAAAGTTAAAGAAACCAATGTCTTTGTAAATGGAATAAAAATAGATCTTGAGTTTGTAAGATCAGCCTTTAAACAATATGATTATACTATATTAGATAAGGGTACAATAGATGAATTCGAGAAAATGTTTGACATTATTGGTAAAACTAGTGACGTAATCGCAAGTATATTAAAGGGTAATCCAAGACAAGCAAAACGTTTTCTTAATTCATTTTTGATAAGAAAAAGTCTAGCAGAAATATATTACAAAACAGATAGAACATTTGATTATGCAATTTTAGCAAAACTTATGACCTTAGAATATATTGATATGAGTCGATTCAAAGAATTGTATAAATGGGCTATAGAAAATCAGAAGAATTCCAAAATAAAAGAATTAGAAACTATAACAAATATTTCAAGAAACGATGAAGAATTGCCAGAAGAATACAGAAAGTGGTCAGATGAAAAGCTTGTTAGATGGTTGAAGTCAGATCCTATTGATATATATGAAAAAGATTTGCTTAAATATTTTTATTTAACTAGAGAATCATTAGATATAAATGTGAGTGTATCAGATTCTTTAGGGAAAGCAGAGCTAACGATATTTAATAAAATTCTACAATCAAAGCGTACTACAGAATATAGCCGGTTAATAAAAAAACTTAAGGAGAATAAAGATATAAAATATGTAAAGATATTAGATGCACTCATAGAAGAATTTAAGAAGAATAGCAAATTACTAGAAAAAATGCAGCCACTTTATATTTGCTATTCGGAATATAGAAGTGATATTAAAGATGTGCTGAAAAAGATGAAAATTGAAGAAATTAATTTGCAAAAAGCGACGGCGTTGTGTTCTATGTATCAGGCCGACAAATCTGGATTTTCAGATGTAATTGGATCTTGGAAAGATAAGGGACTGGCGCAGGATGTATTAGATGTAATTACACAGGAAAAATA
>NZ_JAYMNS010000021.1:0-87144 GCF_036941035.1 Candidatus Merdisoma sp. JLR.KK006
AAATTCCTTTGTACTGGTCTCAAAAAGCACAATTGTATAGACTGGTTTTACATCCCTGTAGCTGAACTTTTTTCTTCTTTTGCTTCTGACACGTTTATACTGACGCAGAAGCATATCAGATGAGTAACACGCACTGCGCTGTCCAGGAAACATATAGCCAATCTTCTGCACCTCCACATTTGCCAGACTTCCATCCTTAAGCTCCACCACCAAATCTGTAACCAGTAGAGAACATTCATCCGCAAGCCTGGTGGAATCGTTAGGAATCACCATGCGAATCCTCACCGGAAATCCCAGAAGCAGCGATAAAAGCTCGTCCAATCGCTCCGGTGTGCTTTCCGGATTCATAATCTCCTTAAAAAATCCGTCATAAAGCATCCGAATACCTCTCACACCCGTACACCAGTCCAAAAATTCTTCCTGCTGCTCTTCTGTCCAGGATGCAAACATCACCCGTAGACTGTCCTTCCTCCCTATTTCCTCCATAACCTCCTTCCGTTCCCGAATCATGGGAAAATACTCCTTCAAATCTGCCATACACCTTCTCCTTTCCGCTGCAATATTTTTTATACACATTTTGTCTCCATGGAACAAGCGGACATTTTTGAACTATAACCTTACCGGACGAAGTCCGCCAGCCCCGTAGGGGCATGCATTCATGGGATACCCGTAGGGTATACCTTACCGGACGAAGTCCGCCAGCCCCGCAGGGGCATGCATTCATGGGATACCCGTAGGGTCTACTTTTGTATCCGGCATATCCTCAGGCAGACAAAATCCGTTGCCTGAAAGAGACACAAAATGCATTATTCCTATTAGGGATACTTATCGGGTGTACCATTTCTTAGTTTGTTGAAAACCTCTCCGAACCGGAGACATTGACAAAAAGATATTTGACTGCAAAAGAATTGCAGATGGAAAAATATTCTTGTCCGTGGGTTTTATACTAGCACAAAATTTTACTTTCTGCAAGTACTAAATCAATTTTATTAACGGAATATTTGGGAGGAAGGTTACTGTTCACACCCATGGTGTTCACAGTAACGAATCCGGCCTATTTAAAGTTGCCTTACGGCAAGAGACCGGATTCCGACCCTGGTACTGTACTGGTCTGTGACCGTGCAGCGCAGTGCACGGTCCAGGAGTGAACAGTGACGGAGGAAGGTCACAATTTGCATCCATATCAGTTTTGAACTATTTTCATTCACTGCTGGTGCGAATTGTAACACTTCCGAGGGCATCTTTTCGGACACAACGATCACCATTACCCATCCCTGCCATCCTTCACCTGACACAGACAATCATTCATTTTCTTAACGGTCTGCCTGCCAATCAGAAATTGTATGACCCAGATAATCCCAAAGATAAAGACAAAAATTCCAAAATAGCTTAAAAATCCGCCTATGCTGTGCTCCATCCAATAGTTAAAGTAGGCAACAGGCATCATAACAATGGAAACAAGGAGAAAATAAATACCCGTCTGCTTCACAAGGCTCCATTCCTCCGCTTCCCATATAACGGAGCTCCCTCCAAAGCCTGCGCCCAGGATGCCGCAGAGCGCTGCCTGAAAAATAACTGCTTTAATCTCATTTCCCATCATCGCAATCAACTCCGGCTCACAGGGCACATAATAGCCCCTGGCCCATATGAGCGAAACAAAAATGCTGATTAAATATCCGATTGTAATTCCCAGCGGGAATCCCAAAGCCCCCCGTAAAAGGATCTTCTTTTTCATTTACTCCACCTCATATCCCTAATATTTTTTTGATTCTGGAAACATAGCGTCTGGAAGCATAGGTTGTAGTTCCATTGGAGAGACTGACGCAAATAGTACCTGTAAAGCTTAAATCAAAATGATCCACTTTTCTCAGATTAATAATCTCCGAATTGGAAATGCGGACAAACTGCCGGTCACCCAGCCGTTCTTCCAGTTCATAGAGCCGAAGCCGCAAAACATACTGGCCTTTTTCGGTCACTGCAAAGATTTTTCCGGCATCTGCATAGATCCGAATCAAATCCTCCTGATGAAGCACCTCTATCTTCTCATCTCTGCTGCCGGAGATAATCTGAGGCACATCCTCGGACAGCTTTTTTAATATGCGCTGAACCTCCTCTGTCATAGATGCGGTCATCAGGATTACCTTTGGTTCGGTATATGCACTGTCCATCTTAATTTCAACCTGCATAGGGCTCCCTCCTTTGTGACCTCATTATAGGAAAAATAGATTTTGCTTTCAATAGATTTGCTATAGTCGGTTGATATTGGGATATAAGTGGTAAAATGATGTATCTGAACAAAAGGGCACTGCCAGCTCTTTCATTTCCTCTGTAAAACGAATTGCTTCTTAAATCGAAAGCAGTTGCTACCTGATTCTTCTGTATTGTATAAAATCATTCCATTTGCCATCAATAAAAAATCCATGTACCCTTTTAGCAGCTTTATCGTTCTAAAATTATTTTTCGAATTCTTCTATTGGCAAATTCCACTCAAATGTACATTTATAATCATCTCTATAGCTTTTCCATATATAGGTTTATTTATATCAATGCCTTCTTCATTAACCCCCTGATACCAATCATAAATATCGACAAACAAAACTTTACTCCAATTTTCCAGTAAAAAATCTATAGATTTTGCTATAACTAAGCCATTCAAATTAATTCCAATATCAAATACATCATGTTCAAAAAAAACAATCATACCATTTCTTTTATCATAACAAAAAGCGTCACCATTAAGGAATTTAAATATCGGGTACCAATTTTTTATGTCATTTATCACTTTTTCTTGTTCTTCAATTAAATCATCCTCGATATTATCTATAATTTCACATATTTTTTCATGCTCTTTTAATAAATCTTCATATGGAACGAAATTTACAAAACCCTGTAATTTTTGCATACTGTTTTTCCAATAAATCAAAAATTTTTTATAAGTATTGTAAATGTGTTTTGTTTCATCAGATATACCAAATTTAAAAAACTCAAATGTATGATTCATTTTACATTCTATAACGTTCCTCTTCACAATTTCTATATTATTATCTTTATTACTAAGCTTTTTTAGCTCCATAAAATAATCAATCATAATACCTCCCAAACATCAATCAACGGTTCAAATGGTGGTTTGCTTCTTTCTGGCTCGCTGTTAAAAGTGTCTTTGTCTTTTTCTTCTTTCTACAATTCTTCAAATTACAATTAAATTTTTAATTAACTCCCAAAAATTAAAATTCTAAAATGTAACCTCAACTGAAACAATTATTCTGAGTCTATATTACCTCTTATTGTATTTATCCATTCTTCTGCAACTCCGCATCCATATAAAATATTATGATGATTAAAACATAATAGATATGAATATTGTTTATCAGTAATATAAAATTCAAAACCATATGTTTCTGACAAAATATAGTTTAAATCCTCACCTGATTGTACTAAAAACATTTCTTTTTCTTCTGCTTGATTAAAAAACATAACGCACTCATTATGTTTTACAAAATCTTTTATATAGCTCCATGCCATATCATCATTTAAAGTCTTATAATGAATAAATTTCTCCCATATCCAAGCACCTTTTTTATTTATATCTATATACTTTTTTAAAACTGAATCTAATACTTCCTTCCGTTCATTCAATCCAAGCTTTTTTATTTTCATTTCACTATTTTTTAATTCATCACAAATATGTGTTCCAATCTTGAACATATATCATTCTCCTCACATTACCTATTATACGGAACATCATCTATAAAAATATGTCCTCTTACAGCACCACCTGAATTTCTTTTTCCACCTGTTTGCCATCCAATATGTGGCACAGTAGCTGCATCTCTCTCTGGTAAATGACCAAGATCAATATTTACTTCTGCACTCCATTCCACCAGAAAAGATTTACCATTTTGTTACCATAAATATATCCATTTCTTTCGCTTTGCTCAAGACAAAAACGTAATGAAAATGGTTTCCCTGAGCGTATTTTTCTTTATAATTCTTCTTGTATGGAATCTACCGGTAAATATTGGATTTCAGTCTGCAACGTTTTAGAAAACAATTGTTCGATTATCCTTGCACATCCCAAATATGTTAAGGCTATCCGTGGTAAGAAAACTGACAAGAATCCTCCTGCTCAATATTTTTAAAAGCTCCTGTATCCTGGTATCCATTCATCTGTCAGTACGCACGACACAGGAGCATTGCATTACCTCCTGCCTTTTCCGTTCTGATTTCCCCTGTAGTTATTATGCGGCCTGTTTCCCCTCTGGTTGTTATTCCTGCTTCCGTTTCCATAATTTCCGTCTCGGCTATCTATTGGGGATTTCCATGCCACTTTCAGTCTCGGCTCCATGGGCTCCATATACTCTCTATATCGCATCTCCTCTTGGCCTAACTCAAATCCCAGTTCCATGGAATCTCATCAAAATATTCAAAAAATTCCTTGTTATCCCACACAGACACCGGACGGTAATCATAGTACACGCCATTTATTGCAAAATTCGGGCAGCTGTCCGTAGCAACTGACAATCGAACAACATTGCCGTCCGCCAGGGTCAGCGTAAGGCAGGCACACTCATTTCCGCAGTCCGCACCCCCGAATATATATTTCCCATTGGAAAACCAGTCTTCAAAGGTCTCTAACACCTCTTCTTCCGTTATGGTCTGGCTGTACGTGTTTCTGTCCGTAAACACACTGCACACATCCAGCCTTGCGGATATAATATTTTCTATCTTCGCAGCATCAAAGGATCGGTATTCCAGCTTTTCATCCAATATATTTTGAACATAATCACTCAGTTCCCCGCTTCGTATGAGATATTCCGCAAATCCCTCTGTTCCATCCTCATCATAATACAGATAATATCCGTCCTCAAAAGCCGTAAAGTGCCTGCTCCCATAAACAAGCCGCCACCCTGTCTCCTTCATGCCCTCCCATTTTCCGTCAAAGACCTCTCCTTCTGCGGGCAGCTCCTGAATAAGCTTCTTTAACTGCTCCTGCTCTCCCTTTTCAGGAATGTAGTAATAGGACAGGTAATCCCGCAGAACGGAGGGCTCTACCACGATGCATACCTCTCCCTCCTCCCTCTGCCGGGTTAAGATTACTTCTCTGTAATTCATATCATCTGGGTTCTGCGAAATCTCTCCCTGTTCCGTCTGGCCGCTTTCTTCTTTTTCCGTTTCCTCATTCTCGTCCTTTAAGCCCGCTTCATCCTCCCCGTATCCGTCCGTGAAGCTTTCCCCGGGCTCCGCCTCATATCCACCGGAATTTTCCGAAATTTCTGCCGCTTTTTCACCTGCCGGCGCTCCAAATGTACATCCGACAATATTTATGCAGATTATAAATAATAACAAAAGGGCAGAAACTTTTGTCCGGGGCTGTTCTGCTATCATTCGGATTCTCTTTTTCATCTCCTTTTTTCCTCCTGCCGCACTGGTGGCGCATCCCAACACCTGCATGGAAAAGGGCTGGCTTTGGGACTTTTTCGCTATTTCAATAAGTGCTTTTCCATATGGGAGATTATGTTCCTTTCCAATAAGCTTTAAGGTTCCCGCATCGCAGGCCAGCTCGCTGTCTCTTATGGCCGCCCATGCGGCAAGCCACACTAAGGGATTATACCAGTGAAGTACCACGCACATGCAGCGCACCAATGCCCAGATATGATCTCCATGCCTGTAATGGGTGTACTCATGAGCCATCACATAATTTCGCTGTTCCTTTGACAGTTCCATATTTTCCGGCAGATAAACAGCAGGGCTGAAAAAACCGAAAAGACAGGGGCTTGTGATTCCAAAAGCCTCATATATTGGAAGCCCGCCTCTCATTTTTCCAAGCCTCTTCCGGCTCCTTCTTAAGCCTCCGGCAAAGCACAGGCTGCTCCATACAAAGATACAGAAAAAGATTGCCGTTCCAATGAGCCAAATACTTCTGCATATTTGTGCGGCGTCTGCATTTGTTCTTATTCCTTTATCAATATTTCCTTCCTTTTCCCCCTGGAGATAAGCAGGTATCTCATTTTCGCTGCCGCTGTCTTCGAATGTTGAATGATCCACAAGGATATAGGACACACTCTGTTCCTCAATCTCATTTGTAAGATTCAGAATGCTCATATTGGATTCAAATTCCGGCAGAGGTACCAGTAGTTTGATTGCAGCCAAAAGCCATAACGCATATCGAATACATGGATTTACCCGTTTTTCTGACAGGCGTGAAGCAAACAAAACAGCTGCAATCAGAAGGGATGACGTTATGATGAAATCAATCATTTTCTGTCTCCTAATGTCTCAAGTGAATGTGCCTGTATGCTCATTTAAGACACAAAATCAAGATGGAAATTCTATTATTCATCTTTACCTTGTGACGCTTTTTCTAATATTGCATACAATTCACGAATATCGTCATTGGTTAAATTGTTATTTCTTATAAGTGTATTGAGCATCATGCTCACAGAGCCCTTATAAACTCTGTCAAGAAGGCTCTCTGTCTCTGTAATTGCCGCATCATCCCTGCTTACCTTTGGATAATACTGCTTTGCCTTTGCTCCCTCTTCATAAAAAATGATTTCTTTTTGTACCATTCGCCTCAGCAGGGTATTTACGGTACTTTTACTCCATCCGGGGTTTTCTTTCAATTCATGGTATAGCTGCATGATGGTTTTTGGATTACACTCCCACAATTTTTCCATGATAACCCATTCGCTTGGCTGCAGCATCATTACTTTTTTCATCTTTTTTCTGCTCCTGTGTTACTATTGTCAACCACTTATATACTAACCCTTTGCATTACTGCTGTCAACCATTATTTTATACAGAAAAAAGGCGGTTCTTCCCATACCGGAAAGATATCCGCCTCTGTGATACTTTACAACAAAAGATGCTTTTTTGCATAGCGGAAAACTAAGTTCAGGGATGCACCATGCGCCACTTCCGATTTTCATTTATGGTGGTGCGGCTAGGCGGCACATGTGGGTTTACAGTGAAAGATCCCTTCTTATCTGTTTTCCTTAGAAACCAATCTCATGATACAAAACAGCCCCTTAAAATATTTCCCGATGCACTTTCTCCATCGGCAGCTTTTCCAGCTCATATGCCGCCGGATGATCCTTAGGCATTCCCAGAGAAAGAATCGCCTCTAACCGATAGCTGCCGGGAAACTTAAGCAGCTCCCTTAAATATTCCTCAGTAGTTCTTCCTTCCGGCGCTTCACGAAGCCTTCCCTGAATCCAGCAGCTTCCCACTCCGAGACTGTCCGCCATCAAATGCATATTTGCCATTGCCACAGAACAGTCCTCCACCCAGACATCCGATTTTTCCTCATCTCCCAGAACAACAATTGCACAGTCAGCGGATGCAAGCATTTTGGAGCCTGCCACCCGGCACTCAGACATGATTTTTAAAGTCTCTTTATTCCTCACCACAATAAATTCCCATGGCCGGATCGCCTTTCCCGAAGCCGATAACAAGCCCGCCTGTAAAATGCCGGTTACCTTTTCTTCCGTCACAGCCTCCCCGGTATACGTTCTCACACTGCGCCTTTTCTGCATTACTTCTAACAAATTCATATAAAAAATCTCCTAATTTAGTTCTGGCAGTCCGCACCGAAATATTTACACAAGAGTTTTCAGTACGGAATTATCAACCGTTCTGGCACTGTTTTCGTACTACTGCCTTGTTGGTATCTCAAATATATCTGCTTTCAAGTCTATTACAAAATGAATTATCTGTCAAACAATAGCTTATATATTTAGCCAATCAGGGATCTGCTTGAAAACACATTTTTGTTTCTTAACTCTCATTAGCTGCATCACTTCAAAAAATAGTTGAAATATTTTCAGACACGATTCGCTCTTAATACGGCTTTGCCTGATTTTAATACTCAAAATCCTCCGGGGCCAGCAAAAACTCTTTCTGCTCCCCATGCTGCTCATACCAGGCATTGTGCTCGGCAATCCACTTCTCATGGTTCTCCACCCCGCATACGGTCCAGGCAAAGCCCATATTTCTGTCCGGGCAGTTCATGGGCACGATGCTGAAATAAACATCCAGACCGCAGCGGGCATCTCCCTTGGCGGTCACGCACACCTCCACAGACAAGGACGCCGCAAGTTCATAATCCGGCCTGAGCCGCATATAATCAAAGTTTAAGCCAGGCTCCAGCGGCAGATCCGGAAACCGGTAACGGTAGGCGTACCAGCCATTGGTCAGCCGGATTTTCTGAATGGGCTTTCTGGGATCGAAGCGCTGCCATTCCTCTTCTGCTTCCTGGCTGCCATTTGCACGCAGATGTACATCCGTAAAGGTCATCCGATCCTCCTCCACAAAGGGACCATAGATCATCAGCTCCACTCCCATGGAGGGACCTCCCCGGTTGATAAAAGACCACTGATATGGCTCGTCTACAAGAATGGGCCTGTCATAATAGCTTCTTCTCTCCAGGCACGGCATTCCCTCGGTAATCCGTTTGGGCGGCATATCTTTCCTGGCGAGATACATCACTTTGTCCGGTTCTCCTCCCGTCCCGCAGGCAGATGCAATCACAGCCGAGCCGTCAAAGCCCAGGGCATCTCCCAGATCCGCCAAAACATCCTCCGCAAACACACGCTCCTTTTCAAATATTTCCGCAAAATTCACGTCTTTCTTCCACAGGCCGGCCGCCTGCCACTTCTCCTGCTCCACCTGGGGCGGATCGCTTCCGTCATAGCTATGGCCCGCACGGGCATGTGTCTTTGTTCCATCTGTCGGATGAAAAAGCTCAAACTCCACAAAATCACTGTCACAGCAGCATGCCAAAAGGGTCTCTGCCTTATTTTTCTCCGCCAGCTTTTCCGCCAGACGGCAAATGGACGCCATATCTCCCGTCACCATCTGCCAGCCCTGCTCTCCAAAAAGATATTGGGAAAATGTCAGCTCCGCCTCCCTGGGATCCGAAACCGGCAGATACGCTTCCCCTTCCAGGCATTTTCCCAGATTGCCCAGAGTGTATTGATAGTTTGTACGATATTTGCGCAGCAGCAAGGCTGCAAAGGTTGTTCCCATGGTGATTCCTCTTTCTTTTTTCTCTGCTATGATTTCTATTGTAGCATAGGAAGCTGAATCTTTCTACTGACAATGTCCCCTATATAGCAGATAAATTAAAATCTCCTAAAAACTCTCCGTTTATTTACAAATCTAAATCCATATGAAATCCTTTACCCCTTTTCCTGGCGAATCTCCATTTTTTCCCCATCACACAGGCATGTAACGGTTCCCTGCGAGGTAAGATAAGTCTGAGCGCCCATCTGGCGAAGTATTCTGCGCACTTTATCATCTGCCGGCTCTTCCTCGGAGCAGGTGATAACAGCAACGTTCGGGGAAACTGCTTCCAGAAATTCCTCAGAGTTCTTTTCCTTTCTCCCATGGTGAGGGACCTTCAGAAGATCGTGCTCCAGCTCAAATTCAGGCTGATTCAGAAGCTCTTTTAAGCGTTCCTTCTCACAGTCACCGGCAAAAAGAAACCGCTGCTCTTTATAGGTCATACTGATTACAAGAGAGAAATCATTGTCCTCCTCCTCATATTCCTGCTTTTGAGGCGGATAAATAAGGCATTCCACTCCGTCAAAGGAAAGAATCCGAGTCTCTGTTACAAGCTCCGGCTGCTGTCCTGCCGCAGCAAGCGCCTCCTGGTATTCCGCATACTGGCCGCTGTCCGTCTCGTAATCCGGCTGAAAGATATGCTCTGCTCCCACTTCTTCCAGAACCCGATCCGCACCGCCTACGTGATCCTTGTCAAAATGGGTGATGACCATGTAGTCAAGAGACTTGTCATCCTGTTGCAGATAGGTAAGAATCACATCAGAGGTATCATCATAGCCTGCATCAATCAGCATGGAAGTGTTTTCTGTCTCAATCAGGATGGCATCGCCTTTTCCCACATCGAAAAAAGTGATTTTCAGATTCTCCTTTTCTTCGACGGGAGCGCTTCTTTTTTCGCATCCTCCTAAAAAAAATGTAAAAAGCAGAACAAATGCAACAGCTATTTTAACCTGGTTTTGTTTTCCCATTCCCTTTCCCCTTTCCTATATGGTTACAATTCATACCATACCAGATTTTATAAAGCTTTTATTTCACAAAATTCTTTCCGCTTATAGTATCATAGCATGAGAATTTTATTTTCTCAACGCTTTTAAAAATGCGGTAAAAGACAATTCTCACACCAGGTTATTGTTCACACCCACGGTGTTCACAGTAACGAATCCGGCCTATTTAAAGTTGCCTTACGGCAAGAGGCCGGATTCCGCCCCAGTACTGTACTGGCCTGTGACTATGCAACACAGTGCACGGTCCAGGAGTGAACAGTAATCAAACCAGACTTTGCTAAATTTTTATATAATTCCGCTCATAAAAAATATACCCAAATCCATACTTGCAATGTTATAATATCTGTGAAGTATTCCGGGGCGTCCCCCTTACGGAAAACAGATGGTGCGATTAATGAAAAAGGTTTTCTGCATTAAAACTTTTAATAAAAACGGGAAAGGTACATTGCTATGATTAACAGAGAAGATATGCTGGAGCTTACAAGGCGCATGACACCCGGACGGACATCCATGACAAGGATCGCCGGATGCTATGTAGATAAAGACGGAGATTTCGACGGAAGCTTCAATACCAATTTTCTGAAGCTTTCAGGTGCAGAAAAAGTAAAGAATCTGCAGCTTGCCAAGGCAGTTCCATTTTCCGGCACAAATAAAAATCTGAAGAAATATGAGTTTTCCCCCAATAGCCAAAAGCCCGGAACCCTGTGGCAGCTTCTTATGGCGCTTAAGGAATGCGGCCTGAAAAATGATGCGCTTATGGATACTTTTTATGATGTTGTTATGGAGCATTACCAGAGCAGTTCTCCATATGCCGTTTTGATGTTTCACGACCGATATGATATTCCTGCAAAGGCTTCTGACAAAGAGAGATTGTGGGAATCGGAGGAAATATTTGAATACCTTATCTGCGTTATCTGCCCTCTTGCGGGGGAGTATGAGCCGGGGGAACCGGAATGCGGATTTCTGTTTCCGGCATTTACGGATCGCTGCGGAGATCTGAACCATGTAAATGTGTTTCAAAGGAATCCGGATAAGCCACATGCGGAATTAACAGAAAAAATCCTAAATGTTTTCCGCTGAACAGTTGGATAAAGGGCTGCCGCTTTCATAAGGCAGCCCTTTTGGCTACTCCTCCACAGTCTCCGCAGGATAACTCTTCCCTTCCTTCATCACAAAAGCACAATCCAGCAATGCCTTTTTATCTGTCATCAGATCCCGTCTCCAGGCAGAGACATCCGCAAGCTTTCCGACCTCCAATGTGCCTATCTGATCTTCCAGCTGAAGAATCTCAGAGTTCGTCTTAGAAGCCGCCTTAAGAGCCGCAAATGGAGACATCCCGCTGCTCATCCAGGCTTCATACTCATATCCGCTTTCATAATTCTGATGATTTGCCACAAGGTCCGTTCCATAGCCTAAGCGAATCTTGCTGTGGCAGATAACCTCCCGGCCGGCCTTAAGCATATCCTTATAATATTCCAGCTTCCGCCTGAATTCCGGCTGCTTTTCTTTCATTTTCTCCCTGTCATAGTGAACGGCCTCCTCATAGGGACAGAAAGTGGGGACCAGATAAATTCCGGCCTCCTCTATCATAGCCGCCGTTTCCTCATTCATAAGGCTTCCGTGTTCCATGCCGTCGATTCCCATGCGAATCAGCTTCTGCATCAGCTCATTGGTATAAACATGTGCTGTTACCGTCTTTCCCAGTTCCTTGGCCGTTGTCATAATGGCCTTGAGCTCTTCGTCATTGAGCTGCTGTTGGATAGGATTATCATAAGGCGTAAAAAATCCTCCGGTAGCCATGATCTTTATAAAATCCGATCCGTACTTTACCTGCTCCCGAACCGCATTTACAAAGAAATCCTTTCCGCTGCCAATGGTTGGGGTCAGCTTCTGAAGCAGGCCGGACACTGCCGGATTCCTGGCAAAGCCCTGGCTTAGGTCTCCGTGGCTTCCGGCCGATGCCATGAACAAAGGAGAGGCAACAATCCGGGCCCCCTCTATATAACCGGCTTCAATAGCCCTCTTTACATCCAGCACTCCATATCCGCTGCTGGTAATACCGCCCGTATGGCGCACCGTAGTAAATCCCCGCTGCAATGCCTTTTTTGCACATCTGGCAATGGCCAGGGTCTTGGCCTCCTCTGTCTGGGAATATACTTCCTCGCGAATGGTGTGCCAGTCATAATAGTCCATATGCATATGGGCATCAATCAGGCCCGGTGTTACCTGATATTTTGTCAAATCGATAGTCTCTGCATGTTCCGGGACCGTCACCTGGGGACCTATCTCGGCTATCTGCTTTCCATCAATCAGAAGCTTCCATCCCTGTTTCCATTCCGCTGTAACTCCGTCATACAACGGCCCGCAAAGAATTACTTTATACTGCTTTTCCATTGCCATTACCTCCTATTAAAAGTCGCTTTGCGACAGCACTAAAGGGTAAAGCTGCTTTGACACACCGGTTATGAGAGAACCTTTTATTCGAAAAGCCCTCATAAAAGGTTCCTCTCGTGTGCCTTTGCAGCTTTACCGTCCAGCAGAAATTTTTTCTAAAAACACTTGACATTTCTTAACCGGACTATCTATCAAAACTGAATTCTTTCGGCGGTTCCTCCCCCAACAGATATTTCACAAAGAAATCCATCTTTCTTCGAATAAAATACATATCACTGGGTACATTATGGTTCATTCGGGGCAGAACCATCAGATCATAATCCTTATTGCACTCGTTGAGCTTATCGCACAGGCGCAGTGTCTGAGACATGGTTACATTATCATCCATCGCCCCATAAGCCAGAAGAAGCCTGCCCTCAAGGTTCCCTGCCAACGCCGTAATATCGCCTTGTTTGTACAGCTCCTCCTCATAAAGCCCGTAATACCGTTCTGTCCAGGAATGCTCATAAATTCTCTGATCATAATTTCCCGAAGATGCCACTCCCGCCTTGTAAAGCTTAGGATATTTGAGCATGGCGGAAACCGCGGCATAACCGCCGCCGGAATTTCCCCAGATCCCCACACGCTCCAAATCTATAAAGGGGAACTTCTTTTTTAATTCCGGCATACATGCCGCATGATCCGAAAGGCCGGCACAGCCATGGATATTGCGGTAGGAATGCTTATGAAATTCCATACCCCGGCCGGGTGTTCCTCTTCCGTCCAGAATAATTCCCACAAAGCCAAGCTGGGCAAATTCCTCAAGTCCCCCAAAAATCTCCCGATCCATACTATTGTCCCAGGTGAAATCTCTTGGCACATTGTAAAGCTGGGCGCCGCCATAGATATAATCAATCACCGGATAAGTCTTATCCGGATCAAAATCCGCCGGACGAAAAAGGATTCCACACAGATCCGTCACCCCATCCCCGGCTTTCACCGTAAATCGCTCCGGCATCTGATAGCCTGCGTTCATCAAAGCTGTCACATCCGCACGTTCCAGCTCCCGAACCAGAGAGCCGTCCGCCCGGCGCAGCAGGGTTACCGGCGGTAAATCTACTCTGGAATAAGTGTCCACAAAAGCATCCTCACCCATACTGACCGCATGTACCCCATCCTCCGGAGTCAAGCGCTTCAGGCCATTTCCGTCAAAGCCGATTACATATAGCTGGTAATAAAGGGGGTCAGAGCACTCCTTTGCATTATTTGCCATAAAATAAATCAGTTTCCTCTGCTCATCCACTTTTATAAGCTTCTGAACAATCAGGTTTTTTTCCGCCTTGCCGGCTTCTCTGAAAAGATCTGTCCCTCTCTCCAAAGAAACCTCTTCTTTTTCTAAATCAAACCGATACAAATGTGCATATCCGCTTTTCTCACTCTGCCAAAATGCATATTTCCTGTCCCTGGTAACAAAGTTGGAGAAAAGGTAGGTTTCGTATCCGTCCACCTGCCCAAAAGCTCCCAGGTTCAGAAAATCATTCGTTACCTCCCGAACCAGAAGCTTCGTTTTTCCATCCTTTGGACTTCCCAGGTAGAGCCTCCCCTCCTGAAATCCTCTCTTAATCCATGTAAAATAAA
Organism: Candidatus Merdisoma sp. JLR.KK006; assembly: GCF_036941035.1. Lineage (NCBI taxonomy): Bacteria > Bacillati > Bacillota > Clostridia > Lachnospirales > Lachnospiraceae > Candidatus Merdisoma > Candidatus Merdisoma sp. JLR.KK006. Next base: position 14,079 of record NZ_JAYMNS010000021.1, read on the forward strand.
AAGCCGAACTGTCATCCAGCCATCTTACCCAGCTTCTGTCCTCATCTGTAAACAGCGGATAGAGAAAATCCGGTGCGTCCACGGCCCTTATTGTCTTTTCTTCCACATTTCCCACATACAGGGTATAATGAGGGATCTCCTCATCGGAATCCGTGGCAAAGGGACAGGGATATTCCCACAGCCCCGGCCGCAATTCTGAAGCGGAATCCCCATAGGAGGACAGAAGATACAGCTTCTTACAGGCTCTGCGATCCCCGCGGTAAGTAATAAAGTACTTTCCGTCTGGGCTCCAAAGCACATGGGGCGCCTCCGGCTGTCCGGCTCTTTTCACTGTAATCTGACTGTAAATATCAACATAACAGCCATACTCATTCAGCTCTTCCCCATCCCGGGTAAGCCGGATGATCTCTTTGCTTTTACGGTCAAGAAGCATCAAATTGTGATCCTCCGTAAACAGCGCATAGGCTCTGTCAGGGGAATAGGCCCTTTCTTCTTTCTTGTTATGGAGTTTTCTCCCTGTCTCCTGCTCATACCTTACTTCTTCCAAAGGGCCGTAAGTCTCCTTTGCCCATTCCCTGCCCGTTGCAGCATCTACCTGTACCCTCACCCTTTTCACACCCTCTTTGCCGGGTATCTGGCGCATATAGAAAAAACGGCTGCCGTCCACCCAGGTGATGGACGGACGGCCGTTCAGAACTGCGGTACGGGTATGCTGTGTCAAAAGCCGTCCTGCGGCTTCATATTTTGCATACATATCCATAGCTCACACCTCCGGATTTACAGAAAAACAGCTGCTCCCGGACCCAGCGGCAGTTTGAGCACGACCCAAACAATCAACTGAATAATCCATACCAGCAAAAATGCAATGGAGTAGGGGAGCATCATAGAAATCAGGCTTCCCATTCCAAAATCCTTGTCATACTTTTTCGCCATACCGATTGCAATGGGAATGTAAGGATAAATCGGCGTAATGGCATTTGTGGTAGAATCACCGATTCGGTAAATTACCTGGGCAAATTCCGGGCTATATCCGAGCATCATCATCATCGGAACAAGAATCGGCGCAAATATGTACCATTTTGCAGTTCCGCTTGTCATAAACAGGTTGACAATGCAGCAGAGAACAATAAAGAAAAGCATCAGCGGAATTCCCGTAAAGCCTGCCGCTTCAAGGGCTCCGGCACTCTTCACCGCAATAATCATACCCAGATTGGTGTAATTGAACATGTTAATAAACTGTGCAATCACAAAGATCAGCACAATATAGCTTGTCATGCCCTCTAAGGATTTTGCCATCATCTCAGGCACATCGGAGCTTTTCTTCACAGTACCTGCTTTTACGCCATACACGATGCCAAGCAGAATAAAGAAGATAATCAAAATAGGCACAAGACCTGTGATAAAGGGCCCATTTAATACAGAGCCGTCCTCGCCCCGAAGAATCCCGTTGGGAGGTATTACCATAATGGCAAGCAGCAGAATAAACACAAGGGTAAAAATCCCTGCCGCCCGAAGCCCTTTGCTCTGCTCCGGCGTAAGCTGCTTCTTATCCTCAGCATTGTCTACTATCCCGCTCGGATGATAGGTTCCAAGGCGGGGGGCAATAAATTTTTTATTTACAAATACGCCCGTGACAGTCAGAATAAATACGGATGCAATCATAAAATACCAGTTAGCCGTTGCTCCCACCGTAACGGCCGGATCAATTAACCGTGCGGCCTCCTGCGTTACACCGGCCAGAAGCACGTCCGTGCCTGCAACAATAATACATGCGGTAAATCCGGCGTTCGTTGCCGCATAGCCTGCCAGAAGTCCGGCGATCGGATGCATCCCCGCCGTCTCAAATGCCACGGCCGCCAATGCCGGCACTACTATAATCGATGCCTCGGAAGCAATACTTCCGTTAATTCCAAGGAACAATACCGTACCGGTCAAAGCCCACAGGGGCACGCCTAAGATGGCTTTCCGAAGTGCGGTTGTAAGAACTCCTGCTCCCTCCGCAAATCCAATGGCCATCTGCATAGCCAGCACCAGTCCCAACGGGGCAAAGCTCTGGAAATTACTCAGCATATTCTGCAGCAGCCAAACCAGCCCGTCCCGGCTCAGCAGATTATTCGCCGCAACCGTATCCCCGGTTGTAGGATTTACAACGCTTACACCCGTAAGACCGCAGATACAGCTTATCACAGCAAGTATCAGGCACAGCCACAGAAACAAAATATAAGGATGCGGAAGCTTGTTGCCCACTTTTTCAATGGCATCAAGCACATGAAAACCTTTTTTCTTTGCAGTCGTTTCCTGCATAACACTTTCCCTCTCTTTCTCACTTTATTATATTACTATTATAGAGAAAAAAAGTGTCCGGTGCAACCTTATTCTTTCAAGCCACAGAAACTGCTGCGGGAGTTTGACACATTGATATACAAAAAAGTATTGCAAAGCCTTCCTTGAACCTCCAGCTTATGAACTTCATGACGTAAATCGTGCACTTTCTGTTTTTACTACAGAAATGGATTTCATTCAATCAGAAGTTTATAATAACAGTTCTTTCTCGGAAACTGAAATGACCTACGGACTCCATGAAATCTGCGAATTCAGAACAGATTATCAATTCATAACCAAGCGGAAAACGAAAGGAATTCAGGCAAAAAGTAAACAAGGATAAAACAGCAATGCCTTTTTGAAAAATGCTCTTGCTAATTATGGCACTCAGCAGCAAGCCTCGTGCCATAAAAAAACTCTTTGAAAATCATTCTCCCCCAAAAGTCCTCAGGTAATTGCGATAAGCTCCCATAAGATTCGCCTCATTAAAGAACTGACAAACCGCCAGATCCACCGGCGGCGCATCTACGGGATAGATTGCATAAAAATGATCCAGATTCTTCTGAATACTCTCAAGGAGCTTCGGCTGCCTGCTGATTCCTCCTCCGATAGCAAATCGGTCCGGATCATAGATAAACTGCAGGTTCATAATCATCCTGGCAAGAGGTCTGGTAAATTCATCCAGAACCCCAAGCATGACCTCATCCCCCTCGTTGATCCAGCGGAAAATATCTTCTCCGTTAATCGTGTCCGGATCGATTCGTCTGGCTCTGGCCGCCATCTGCAAAAGGCGCGGATTCCCATTGACAAGCCCCCAATGGCCAGCCTCCTGATCCACCCATTCTCCCAGCATGGCAAAGCTGAATTCTCCGGCCGCAAAATGAGCTCCCAGATGAACCTCCCCATCCTTTACCAAAGCTCCGCCCACGCCGGTTCCCAGAACCAGAACCACGCCATCCTTACAACCTTTCAGTACTCCCCAGGCAGCTTCGGCCAGGGCCGCAGATTTTGCGTCATTCATAATTGCAACCGGTATCTTACAGCGCCGCTCCATTTCCTCCACCAGATGAAGCCCTGCCGCAAATCTCAAATCTCCGGCAGTAATACAGATCCCATTCGTACTGTCGATAATTCCCGGCACAGACATGGAGATTCCCTCCACCTGCCCTTCAAATTTCTGATAGATCTCTTGCAGCTGTGACAGATATTCTTGGGTTCCCTCATGGGGCGTAGGAACCTTTCCATAGTCCATCAGAGTCCTTTTCTCATCCAGCTTCGCATATTTAATAGAACTTCCGCCCACATCCATGCATAAACAAGCTTTTGCCATCCCTATATCCCCCTGTTTTTATTTTGAAAAGAGAACTGGGAATCTGTTATCAGATCCCCGGTTCATTACCTTCAGCTATTTACTTGTATAAGCCTCTGGCTATCCGTTTTTTTGCCTGATAACTTATTTTACTCCGTCCAATCTCTTGTAAAGCGCAATAAACTCCTCAGCAATGGTCTGGAAGCCTTCTGCACTCATCAGCTGATCCTCTGCATGAATCAGAAGCAGGCCGCTCTCGTTCAGCTCGCCGTTTGCCTCTTTCGCCAGCAAATCTGCATGACCGTCATGACCCTGAACAAAGGCATCCCTTCCCTGCTTCATCAGAGCCTCTGCCTCATCATACTTTCCTTCCTTGGCTTTCTGAATGGCATTGATATAACAGGAACGCGCCGTTCCCACATATGTAATCAATTGAAAACATGACATTACTAACTCTTCGCTCATAGGATTCACCTTTCCTTTTTATTTGTGTTTTTTACCAGTCATCGTCCTCGTCATTTCCTTTGGCAGCATCTTCCTCCATCTTCAGGTTCATTTTATCCACCTTGCGGATAAATGGCAAGTATACGAAAAAGGAAATAACAAAGATCACCACCTGGAGCAACGCACTTCTCCATCCGCCAACCAGAAAGCCGGAAATAATCGGCGGACAGGTCCACGGTACCGTAATCGCAGAGTAAAGAGGGCAGAGTCCCGTTGCCAGAGCAAAATACTGGAGCACGCAGGCGATTACCGGCATGGCAATAAAGGGAACCGCCAACATGGGGTTCATAACAATCGGAATACCAAACAAAATCGGCTCATTAATGTTAAACAGGGCCGGTACGGCTTCCAGACGCCCCAAAGTCTTCAACTGTTTGGATTTTGCGAAAGCCACCATGTAGATGACAACTCCGATGGTCAGGCCGGCACCGGTTACATTGATAAACTGATCATAAAACTGCTGGGTCACGATATGGCCGCCATTTGCAAGAGTCAGCTCCATCCCACTGTCAATAATTGCCTGGTTTGCCAGAGAGTTCGCCTGCAGAAGTCCGGACATAATGCCTCCCACAATGGTAGAACCGTGAACGCCGAACATCCAGAGAAACGGTCCCATAAAGCACATCAGTATGGCTCCTCCCAGAGAATCCGTCATGCCCTGCAGCGGAGTCTGGATAACCTTGTAGATAAGCTCCATAGCTGTAGTGTGCAGCCCCATATCACAGATACCATGGATAACCGTTGCCACTATCACAATGGCTCCTGCCGGAATCAGAGCAGAAAAGGCATTTGCAACACCTCCCGGTACGCCCGCCGGCATCTTAATACGAATGTTTTTCTTTAAAAACCAACAGTAGATAAAGGCCACAATCCAGCCGATGAGAATTGCACCGATCATCCCCTTGCCGGCTGTCCAGTCCTTATTGATAATATTGCTGACGACATCACCGCTTTCCGTCACAACGGATGAAGGCTGAAGCAGCAGGAACACTGCCAGGGCAACAATGCCGCCGCTTAAAGGCTCCTGGCCTTCCAGCTTAACATAATTGTAAGCGATACCGACAACGGCGATCATTGCGCTGATGTTAAAGGTAGCTCCATAGGCTTGGTTCAATATGGCCGTAATTCCAGAAGCTGCCAGAGCATCGGACACTGCCTTAATCGGGAAGTTAGCCAGAATCAGGAAAATGGAACCTACAATCAGCAGCGGCATGGAGTATACCATACCATCTTTCAAAGACTGAATCGCCTTGGTATTAATAAAGGCCATGATTTTTGGAATAACCTTCTCATTCATATACTTACCCATTTTTCTCCTCCTGTTAACGATATTTTTACGGCAAATTTATTTATTCTTTGCCAGCTTATAGGCAAATTTGAGCACATTCATGCCATTGCACATTCCATAATCTGCCATGGGGATCACGTCTACCGGGATTCCCTTAGGAGTACAGATAGATTTCGCTTTCTCCAGCTGAAAGCCTACCTGGGGTCCCAAAAGAGCTACGTCAATATCACCGGCCTCTACCATACGATCCAGATCCTGAATCGGGAATGCTGCAATATCCGCTTCCTTTCCTTTCTCCTTTGCCGCCTCCTGCATCTTCGTCACCAGTAAGCTTGTTGACATACCTGCCGCACAGAACAAACGAATAACCATATTTAATTCCTCCTTATCATAAATTTTATTTATCGCCATTTCCCTTAAGGGAAATACAGCACATGTTAAAAAATCACTTAAAGCTCTCTGCCATTACTCTCAATCACTTTTTTATACCAGTAGAAAGAATCCTTCCGCTTTCTCTCCAGGGTTCCGTTTCCCTGATTGTCCTTATCTACGTAAATAAAACCATAGCGCTTTTCCATCTCTCCTGTTCCTGCACTGACCAGGTCAATGCAGCCCCAGGGCGTGTAGCCCATCACCGGTACGCCATCCTCTGACATAGCCTTCTTCATCTCGTCAATGTGGAGCTTCAGATATTCAATCCGGTAATCATCATGAATTCCGTCCTCCTCTACCTTGTCATAGGCCCCAAAGCCATTTTCCACAATAAACAACGGCACATGGTATCTCTGGTGAAGCAGGTTCAGGGAATAGCGCAGGCCCTTGGGATCGATCTGCCATCCCCAGTCGCTTGCTTTCACATAGGGATTCACCGCAGCATAAATCCCCTCGGCCCGTTTCTTGCTGTTCTCCACCTCCACGGAACTGATGGTTGAACTCATATAGTAGCTGAGGCCAATATAATCCACACAGCCTTTCTTAAGCCATGCCAAATCCTCCTCTGTGATGTCCAGCTCAATACCGTTCTTTTCCCTGAAAGCATTCATATAAGCGGGATATTCTCCAAAAACATGAAGATCTCCATAGTAGAAAAGCCGATGCTCCATAGCCCTCTGAGTGGCCAGCTGGTCTTCCGGCGAGCAGGTTCTCGGATAGTAGGGCACCATAGCCAGCATACATCCAATCCGAAAATCCGGATTGATCTTATGGCCCAGGGCTACCACTCTGGCACTGGCTACCATTTCATAGTGAACCGCCTGCTGCAGAACCGTCTGCACGTCCTCATCCTCTCTATAAAGGATTCCGGAATTTGTCCAGGCAGACCACGGGAAAAAGGAGCTTCCCTGGTTATTGATCTCATTGAAAGTCATCCAATAGGTTACCTTGTTCCTGTAGCGCTTCATGACTGTCTCCGAATAGTGCACAAAGAAGTCAATCAGCTTCCGGCTCCTCCATCCTCCGTATTCCTTTACCAGATGATAAGGCATCTCAAAATGGCTCAGTGTAATGACCGGTTCAATGTGATACTTCCGAAGCTCATCAAAGAGATCATCGTAAAACCGAAGCCCTTCCTCATTGGGCTCTTCCTCATCCCCGTTTGGAAAGATTCTGGTCCAGGCAATGGAGGTGCGAAAGCACTTAAATCCCATCTCGGCAAACAGCCGGACATCCTCTTTATATCTGGAATAAAAATCAATTGCCTCATGGTTGGGATAATTCTTCCCCGGAAGAATTCCTTCCGTGATCTGTCTGTCCACTCCATTTGCCCCGGCTGTCATGACATCGGCAATGGAAATACCCTTTCCGCCCTTGTCATATCCTCCTTCCAGCTGGTGGGCTGCCACAGCTCCCCCCCATAAAAAGTCTTCTGAAATTTCTTTGTTTTTCATAATATAGATACTTTCCTTTAAACTTATTTTTTGAACTCCTTGTTTTTGTGACATGTGTTTGCATTTGCGCATATGCTTTGTTCACTCAGCATCCAAATTACATCACATTTTCATGATATTTTCAATTATTCTGTTGATTTTTGACAATGGTTTATCCCTTTGACATTTGTCACATAAAAAAACAGACAAGAGAGCGCTTTCAAAAAGACTCCTTTTGTCTGTTTTCACTTTGCGACCGCTTTTTACGCAATCATTGTTTATCATCGTCAGCTTAAGCCGTCTCTTTCTGCGAGCTTTCCAGCCACAAGCTCCAGAATGCAAACCACCGGAATCTGGGTGGTCAGACTGGCTTCCCTGACCTCTGGCCAGGCATAGATTAAAGGCATATAGCAGGAAAAATTCAGTCTGGAGATTCGTGCAATCGTACACTGATCGGTATTGGTAATACTGATAAGCTTGACACGCCTTTTTTTATAACTATTGATTAAGGAAAGCATATGGGCATTTTCTCCGGATATGGATAAGACAAACACCACCGTGTCCTCCATGTCCTTCCCCGGCGGCGGATAGTAGGGATCAGTAATGGCAAACGCCTGCACGCCTGTGCTGGAAAACAGCCTGGCCCCATACGCCCCTATGGTTCCGCTGGCTCCCTCCCCCAAAAACAGAATCTGCCTGGCCTGGGCACACCACTGGGCAGCTCGTTCAATTTTCCCCTGAATCTCGCTATTCCCTGCCAGATTCTGCAGATACTGGATTGCCGGAATACTGGAGGAATCATAGACTATGGCTTCCCACTTCTTCTTCAAAACCTGCGAAAGCCGATATTTGAATTCCGTGTATCCGTCACATTCCAGCTTGCTGCAGAACCGCAAGACCGTAGTGGTCGAAACCTGACAGACCGCCGCCAGCTCCCGAATATTCATTCTGCTTGCCTCATCCAAATGGGAAGAAACGTAATTATAAACCATCAGCTCCCGCTCATTCATCTGTGTAATCTGCTGGTGCTGAAATAAATTTTCCATTGCATGCCTTCCTTTCTCTGTCTGCAGGTTATTTCTGAATTTGTGCTGATATCTTTGACAAATCCGCCGATTACTTTTATAATTATACCATATTTATAAAAGAACTGTGTAACTGTTTAAAGCTGGATCATCTCTGTTTTATAGACTGGAGGACAACTATGTTCACACCGAAATTGCTTGCTGACTTCAACGAACTGGAGTTTTCGATCTACAACTGCATCACCCGCAACAAAGAGCGTGTTCCCCATATGAAGATCAAAGAGCTGGCAGACGAAGCCCATGTTTCCACAGCCACGGTTCTCCGCTTCTGCAAAAAGCTGGGCTGCGAGGGCTACAGTGAATTCCGCCTGCGCTACAAGGAATATCTGAAAAATCAGCAGATTCTTCTGAATGACACGGTTGAAACCACCTTTAAGGGCTTTGTATCCAGAATGGACTCCCGAGATTTTCAGGAGAGCATTGACAATGCCTTCCGGCTTCTGAAGGACTCCCAGCATATTATATTTATCGGCATCGGTTCCTCCGGAATTCTTGGAAAATATGGAGCCAGATACTTTTCCAATATAGGACGCTTCAGTCTCTATGTGGAAGATCCCTTCTTTCCAATCCTTCAGGATATGACAGATCATACGGTCACCATAGTACTTTCCGAATCCGGCACCACTTATCAGATGCTCAAGCTGGCTAACCAGCTAAAGCAAAAGGGCAGCCGTCTGCTTTCAATCACCAATAAGGCCGATTCTCCGCTGGCAAAGCTGGCAGACTGCAATATCTTCTACTATGTACCGCAGCTCATGGCAAACGGTACCAATATCACGACCCAGATCCCGGTTGTCTACATTCTGGAAACCCTTGCAAGGAAGCTGTACACCGCCACGGAAGGATGAGCCTTCGGATGCTTTGTCTCTATTCTAAAAATTATAAATGGCTTCGGAACTCCTGTAAATTCATTTGAAAATTCTGTAAAAAATATGACCGTTTCAAATATGTTACATCAAAAAAACTGGTTTCTGCAAAACAAACAGATTACAAGGCTATCCTCTATTGCAGTAGAAGATAGCCTTTCCCGTTACTTGCTCTGATCTGACTGATAAGATTATATCATGTTATGTCAATCAATACCATGAAAATTTTATCATACTCTTTTATTTCTTTATAAAATGACTGTCAGTCTCCGGTATCCCGCCCTCATCGGACAGATACCGCTCCACCTTCATATGCAGATCATACTTTTCTCTCAGTGCCGTGATGGCCTCCATCATTGGAGAGGCATGGTGCAGATCGATGGCCTGTTGATCTTCCCAACAGTCAATCAGCAATACGGTTTCCGGGTCTGCCATAGGGATGAAATAATCATACCGCAGATTTCCTTTCTCCTTTCGGATCGCCTCCGCCGTCCCGCTGCTTTCCATCTCCTTTGCAAATTTCCGTGCGGCTCCATTTGTCCCTGTATAATAGATATTCACAGTAATGCTCATACTTCGTCCCTCCTGTTTTTAGATGAAAATGAAACTTGATTCCGGTATAGCCAATAAACAATTGCACCCTAAAACAAAATGGATTTCTTATCTTTCTATTAACTTTTCCATGTTTTCATTAACCCACACAACCCTGTTGCGTCCCAGCTTTTTTGCATCATACAGCATGGCGTCCGCAACCTTCAAGTGAAAATCATAAGAGCTTTCCAACTTAGGAATAATGGTAGCGCCTCCGATGCTGACCGTTACCCACTGGGATTTGGATGGAGCATGAGGGATGTGCAAATCCTCCACTGCCTGACGGATTTTTTTGAAATGTTCATATGCTTTGCGTGAATTATCCCCTACCATAAAGGCCACAAACTCTTCTCCTCCATAGCGGGCCAGAAAATCGGTGCTGCGTTTCACAAAGGAAGAAACTGTTTTCGCAACGGCGGCAATCACCTTATCTCCGGCAGGATGCCCGAATGTGTCGTTATATACTTTGAAATAATCAATATCAAGCATACAGACTGAGAAAGGAACCTGCAGGCGGGCAGCCTCGCTCCATTTCGTGCGGCTGTAGCGATCATGCTGCCGCCGGTTTGGAATACCGGTGAGCTGGTCCGTTCTGGACTGGTATTCCACCTGCCTCCGGTAATTGTAAAGCTTAATATGTGTATTAACCCTGGCCTTTACAACCAGCGCATTAAAAGGCTTCGTAATATAGTCTACCGCACCCAGGACAAGCCCATACTGCTCATTTTGCGCATCGGAAAGACTGGTGATCAGTATTACCGGAACACTCTGGGTAATAATCTCCTCCTGCAGTTTTTTCAGCAGTTCAAAGCCGTCCATCCCCGGCATAATAACATCCAAAAGAATTAAAGAATAATTATTGGTGCTTGCAAGGCGAAGCCCTTCTTCCCCTGTCTGGGCAATGGTTATCTCATATTCATCCTCCAAAATGGATTTCAGCTGTGCCGCCTGCAGGTAGCTGTCATCAACAATTAGTATTTTTTCCATAACCGCACTCCTTATTTGGGCTGTTGAAACGCCCTGTTTGTTATTGGTTTTTATGCTTGACTCTTCCGGTTTTAGTAAATAAACGTTTATTTACCAGGAATTAAACAACACCCTCTTTATACTTTTTTCTTTTTTAGGCTTCTCCGGCTTCAGATAACTGTTCAGTCTCATGGTCAGCAGCCGAAATACCGCCTCTTCTGTCTCCTGGTTATTCGGAAGAATTCTCTCCACCACATATTTAGCATACACTTCTCTTTTTCGGTTGACAATATCTTTTTTCACTCCTGCGCCATAATTCATTATTCTTTTATTAATTTTTTACATTTTATTCAAAAATGCCCATTATACTTACTGAAAAGTGGCATAAAAAGCGATTTTAACCATCCTGATTCTGAAAGAATAACTCCTTCATTTTCCGGGTAAATTTAATAACAGGCAAATGATTTGCCAAACAGATGCTGCAATTCAGATTCTATCAGGAGGTGTTGTTATGAATAAAACGTTAGATATTTTAGCTCTTACAATCGGCATTATCGGCGCTTTAAACTGGGGACTCATTGGTTTTTTCAACTTTAATCTGGTACAATATATTTTCGGTGCCGGAGGACTGGCACGCATTATCTATGCGGCAGTCGGTATTTGCGCAGTATATCTTCTGACATTTTATGCAAAAACAGGTAAAGTTTCTTACGATTAAAATCCGGAGAGCTAAAAGAAAAAGGGACTTCGCATGACTGCGAAGTCCCCTTCTTTCCTAAACGCTTGTCACATAAAATACTTCAATAATCTCTTTCCTACCCTTTCACCACACCAATGGTCCGCAAACGCTTCACAGGAATCACCAGATCCTTCTGATTTGCCATCACCTGATCAATATCCTTATAAGCAAACCGGCTTTCCTCTGCCACGTCCCGCTTATTCTTCTTCCCAAGAATCACGCCCTGATCCTTAAGGTCCACCATAACCTCCTCGCAGGAAAAGGCTGCCATAGCCCCTTTTCGGGAGTAAGCACGGCCTGCACCGTGGGAGGAAGAGCAAAAGCTCTCCGGATTGCCAAGGCCCATAACCACATAGCTGTAGGAGCCCATGGCACCGGGAATCACGGTCAGCTCTCCGTTTCTTGCACGGACGGCACCCTTGCGGTGAACCCAGACATTTTCTCCGTAATGATTTTCCAGAGCCGCATAATTGTGATGGCAGTTAATCTCATCCTGATATTCCAAGGTCAGCTCCGTATATTTTCCAATCCATTTTTCCAGAACCGCTTTCACGGCCAGCATCATTTTCTCCCGATTTTCCCGGGCAAAGGCCATGGACAGGTTCATCCAGTCCAGATATTGACGTCCCTCTTCTGTATCCACCGGCAGGAAAGCCAATCGATACTCATCCGGCACCCTGCTGTACCACTGCGCATTTAACTCCCTTGCTTTCTGATGAAAATAATCACAGACGGATTTTCCAAAATGCCGGCTTCCGGAATGAAGCATCACGGACAAATAACCCTTATCATCCTCCTGAAGCTCAATGAAATGATTTCCACCCCCCAAGGTCCCAATCTGAAAATAGCCTGCCTCCAATTGTCCCAGGAGTTCTTCGTTTTTCTCATACCGGAACAACTCTTCCATGGCCAGATCCATGGTATAGCAGGGCATCGGTGTCTTGTGATGGGCAAAGCCTACCGGGATGTTCCGCAGAATATCCCCCACCATTCCCTGTACCAGATTGCCGTTTCCTGTCATAGTCTCTTTTAACACCTTGACCGGAATATTTGTTCCCACATAAGCCATGCCGCAGCCGATGTCCACGCCTACCGCATTGGGAATCACCACGCCCTTTGCGGCAATGACGCCGCCGATGGGCATTCCCATGCCTGCGTGGGTATCCGGCATCAGGCAGACCCACTTATGCAGGAAAGGAAGCTGCATCAAATGATATGCCTGCTCCATACATGTATCTTCCAGGTCTTTGTCGCTCTCCAGCCATACCCTTAAGGGATAGTTCCCAAGCTCTTTTTGTAACACGAACATGATACACACCTCCTTGTTTTTTTCTTTCCTGTTACAACCATATGATACAAAAAAAGGAAGCCCGCATCATGTAAAAAAAGTTGCGAACTTCCAAAAATACTGTTTTTATATTACAGATTAGCTGTCAGGAAAAACAAATTCCGTTTAACAATTCAAAATTCAAGCATCTGCTCACTCATCATATTCACAAATATAACCGATTCGTCCTGCATAGGAGGGCGCCGCAGATAAGATATCCTCCGGCACATCATTGAGGTAACACCTGCCGTCCGCCGTTCGGTAAAGGATGGATACATATTCCTCTTTTACCTCTCTCCCGTCCTCCGTAAGTCCCTCGTAGCTTGGCTCGCCAGCCAGCCAGAAATCGGCAAACAGAGCATTATACAGCTCTAACATGGAGTATCCCTCCGGCGTTCCGGGCTCCAGCCAGCCAAATCCAAACCTGTCGACCCTGTTAGCGCCCACAAAAAATGTAACTCCTGTTTTTTCCTCTGTAATAATCTGTTCCTGAACCCGATCAAATTCCTCCCGTGAAGTGAGGGTTGCCAGATAACCGCCTTTTTCCTCACATGCCTTATACGCCTCTGTCCATGTAAGATCAGCCACAATCAGCTCATAGCGATGCGCTGCCGAGGCAGTTTCCTTTTTTTCCAGGATGGAGCGCATCTCATCCTTAATATAATACGCTCCCGGTGTTTTTCCATCCTTTTCCGGATAAATGGCATGAAGCTTCTGTTCATATTCTGATTTTTCCACCGGCTGCTCCAGCCAATGGTACTCATAAATAAAATCATCATTTTCATCAAACTTCGGCCCATCTGCCGGATCCTGGTAGGTTCCGCCGCCAATAAAATCCCAGAAGCCGTCTTTGATGGTATATACATTATCGTAATAAAATCCCATATTTCCTTCCGAATTACAGAGAAGATTCCCCTTTTCAATATAGGTAAAATACAGCCGGGAGGTTTGAAGAACATCCAGAACCTCATCATGCCAGGTCAGGATCTGGCAGCCTCCTGCCTCAACGCCGGAATCTATCACAAGCTCCGGAATCTCATCCTCATCCACATAAATCAGGCTGTAAGTGCAGGAATTACTTGCTTCAAATGCATCCAGATAATCCAGGTACGCTTTCTCCCAGGGCTCCATATGGGAAGAACTTTCCCCGTTCGTTCCTGTTTTTGAAGCATCCTTATTGTCTGAACTGTCTTCCTCTCTCTCTTGGCTGCTTTGGGGCTGCTTTTCTTTCGTTTTTTCATCCGGCATCGTTATTGTATCACTTTTTCCGCATGCCATAAGAAAAAGGATTGCAAGACTGCACAAAACAGCCAGCAGTCCGTACCGGAAATATGCATAAGTTTTTTCAATACGGACTGCTGGCTTTTGTCTTTTCATTTAACATCTCACTTTCTGTATTTTAATCAGGGATCTTGTTTCCACTGCTTTGCTTAAAAATGATGGTTCCTGTTTCCTTTATTATAATACAAAAACATACATTTTCAATGGATTTGCCAACTTTTACACTTTTGAAACAATTCCCCTTAATATAGAAAGCAGTTATTTACGAATGACATGCTTTGCTTTCTTATAATCCTCTTTTTTCACAAAAATTCCATATTCATACACGGCCTCCTGCCTTTGTCCAAGACTTCCTGTGTATGCTCTCCTACCGACAATAGCTCCGGAATGACCGCTGCGGACTTTTACAGTTAATACACGGTCGTTTTTCCTGAGTCTTCTGTCTCCCGAATCAGCTTTCCTCTTTTATTGTAAAGAGACCATTTATTCTGTTCCGGCCAATATGTATCCGTAGAGAATAACACGCGTGTGCCGCCGCCTCTTTCCTTTTCAGTACAAGTCTTTCCCTCTCTGTCACTGTTATACGAATAAGTCCGTTCTGCCCTTCCTGCTATCTGGAAAGAATTTACCAAAGAGACACGGCCTATGCTCATGCTTCTTTCATAGGAAACTATAAGCTCCTTCTCTCCATTCCCGTCTGCTGCAGTTAAAAGATTGTGATACTCATCATAAGTATAATGAAGTGTATTCCCGCCCTCTGTCCTAACTCCAGCCAAGTCCCCATTTCCCTGATACTGGAAAGATATGCTCCGCCCCTTCTGGTCTTTAACTTCACTGAGATACTCTCCATTATATAAAAAGGTAAGACTTTTTTCACCTTCTGATACCTTGGAGAGATAATTTCCCTCATATTCCAATTCCGTAACAGTTCCATCTGAGGACACAATCTGAACGGCATGTCCTTCCAGATCAAAAGTAACCACATCTCCATCAGGCTCATAAAGCAGGAAGCATTCGTCCCCTTCTTCCAGGAAAAAAGGATCGCCCGGATATGTCTGCCACCCTTCCCGATACACTTTTGTATAATTCAGTCTTTCTCCGCCTGCTGTATAAATCACCATATCTGTTCGATAGATTTCCGCAAAATACGAATATGTATGTGTCCATCCGTTTCCAAGGCCTACACAACTTCTATTTTCCAAATCAAATTCCAGTGAATGATATATCCTCTCAAATTTCAGCTCATTCTCTTCCTCTGCCTTCAAATCGGTCTCTCTCCACCAAAGAGTTCCGTTTTTCATATCCACAAATCCTTTTTCTATATCTGGAAATAAGTCCTCCACATGCACAGGCTCATGAGAAAAATCCGTAAGTTCCCGCTCTGTAACCCGTTCCACATCTTCTTTTGTCAACGCTCCTTCTTCACCGCTTCCTGTTACCACAATCTCCATTTGAATCGGTTCCCAGACATGAGCCGGTTTTAAAGGAGAGAGCCGTATCACATATCGGCCCGGCTGTACATATCTGGGGTATTGTTCTTCCTCTGGTATATACTGTCCCTTCCAAATAAGATAATTGGAATCCATCCCTGAAGGCAGCCCCGTCTCGGGCTCCCCAATCCCCTGAAATCCATACATTTTTTTATAAGCAGGACGAAGCTCAAGACCTTCCATCCCTTTCAAAAGCTCCTCACTGTGTCCCTTCTTCCACTCATATCCATCAAGGCCGTTATCACTCACGCAGCCATAATAAGAAATCCCATATAACGTTCCCATTCGAACGCCGTTGGAATAATACATCTCCGCTTTCATTTTCCCATCTTCCGGAAGTGTAAAAGCCAAACATACATAGGAGCCATATTTCAAAACAGTCGGCTCTCCGGCCCGTACAAAAGGCAGATGCGGTTCTTCTGGTGCAGCCCACACCTTTTCCACAAAAACAAACAATACCAGACATACAATCAGAAACACTCCCCCCGCAAACCCTTTTCGCATCTTATCTCTCATAGGATTCCCCCCATAAAAAATTATCATATTTTTAATTTATTTTTATTTTATCCTCCACCAAACACTCTGTCAAATATTATCAAAATAACAAGCAACTGCCAGTGTATTGAAAAAAAAATCTCACATACTATTCTCGTAACAAACGTAACAGTTCAGCCTTTGACTTTACCTTGATGTTAAATAAAAGGCTGAATTATTACGGAAACCAACTATAGACAGCAGATTTTATTATAAGAATCTGCATTAAGGAGGCGTTATTATGGCAAACAAATCATCTAACACTGCGGCTGTACCTGAGGCAAAGGGCGCTCTGGACAAGTTCAAGTATGAGGTGGCAAGCGAGCTTGGCGTACCTCTTACGGACGGCTATAACGGAAATCTGACTTCTAAGCAGAACGGTTCCGTAGGCGGCTATATGGTTAAGAAAATGATTGAAGCACAGGAAAGACAGATGGCAGGTAAATAAATAACCGCAAAAGCCAAATTCCTGTAAGAATCCGATAATTAAGGATCCAAAAAAGACATGAGAATGCCGATCCACAATCAAACCTGTTATGGATCGGCATTTCTCATCCCTTTACATAATTCATGCATGCCCCTTCGGGACAGGCGGACCTCGTCCGTTAAGGTATCCTCACATACGCGGCAGACAGAAGGCCTACGCCAAACTATGAAAAATCGGCCGCATTTTCTCATAAGTACAGAAAGCCGTAAACCCCAAATCACTAAGCAGCTCCTTCGCCTCCTGCACATAAGCCCCCAGATGCTCCGGCCTATGACTGTCACTTCCAATCGTAACAATCCTTCCCCCAAGATCCCTATAAAGCTTCAAAATATCCCTTGACGGCGTTGTATCTTTCAGGCCATATCGATGAAAGGAAGTATTAAACTCAATCCCCTTTCCATCCTCTATCACCCTCTTAAAAATCTTTTCCAGATACGGCTTTATCTTCTCAAAAGGATAACTCCCCCTTTCATCATAACGTGCAATCAGATCCACATGCCCAAGCACACTATAATGTTGGTAATGATTCACCAGATCAAGCATCTCCTCATAATAACGCTCATTATACTCCTGCTGCGTCCGTCCTCCACTCAAATTCATTCAGAGCCCAATGCTAAACCTCCGCCCCATTCCCAACAATCACATCCCGATACCAATAAAAACTATCCTTAGGAATCCTCCTATAAGTCCCGTTCCCCTCATCATCCTTATCCACATAAATAAACCCATACCTTTTCCGCATCTCCCCCGTCCCAAAGGAAACCGGATCAATACACCCCCAGACCGTGTATCCCAGAAGCTCCACGCCATCCTCATCCACAGCCTTCACCATCTCCCGAATATGATTCCCCAGATACTCAATCCGGTTCCCATCATGAATCTGCCCATCCTCAAGCCGATCCTCATACCCAAAACCATTTTCCACAACAAACAACGGAAGCTGATACCTGTCATAATACTGATTCAACACATAGCGAAGCCCTTTCGGATCAATCGCCCATCCCCAGGGTGTCATCTCAAGATACGGATTCTCCACCGCATCCGGGCTTGCGGCCAGATCATCCCCCAGTTTCTCCACCCCAGGGTCCGCACTCATGACACTGCTTAGATAATAACTAAAGCCAATATAATCCACACAGCCCTGCTCCATAGCCTCCAGATCCTCCGGCGTTATATCAAAGACATAACCCCTGCGCTCCCAATCCTTTTTCACATAAGACGGATAACGGCCTCTGGCATGAACATCCGTAAAGAAAAGATTCTTCCGATCCTCCTCCATAGCCAGCAGCACATCATCCGGATTGCACGTCCGGGGATAAACAGGCGTTGCCGCAACCATACAGCCAATCTTAAAATCCGGATTTATCTCATGCCCCAGCTTCACCGTCATAGCACTGGCCACAAACTCATAATGAGCCGCCTGGTAAACCGTCTTAAGCCGGTCCTCCCCCTCCTCAAACAAAATGCCGGAATTGGTAAATGCATAAATCCCATTGGATAAAATCATCTGATTATTAATCTCATTAAAGGTCATCCAATACTTCACCTTATCCCGATACCGTTCCATAACCGTCCTTGCAAAACGGACAAAAAACGTAATCATCTTCCGATTGCGCCAGCCTCCATACCCTTTCACCAGGCCAAAAGGCATCTCAAAATGGGACAGCGTTACCACCGGTTCCATCCCATGGGCAAGAAGCTCATCAAAGAGTTCATCATAGAACCGCAGCCCCTCCTCATTGGGAACCTCCTCATCCCCATTCGGGAAAATTCTGCTCCAGGCAATGCTGGTGCGGAAGCATTTAAATCCCATTTCCGCAAACAAAGCAATATCTTTCTTATAAAAATCATAAAACCGAATCCCCTCATGGTTGGGATAATACTTCCCCTCCACAATCCCATCGGTGATCTCTCTCGCTTTCGTCCGGCTTCCGGCCGTCATCACGTCCGCAATGCTAAGCCCCTTATTTCCCGTCCGATAAGCGCCCTCTACCTGGTGGGCGGCCACAGCGCCGCCCCAAAGAAAATTCTTTCTCATGGCAATCTCCTTTTCCATAGCGAAATATTTTTATATCCTGAATTCTGCGTTCCCGATTCACCCGATTACCTGATAAATCACCTCTCCGGCCTCAACCTGCTTCTTATCCAAAACCCGAATTTCCCGATAATCATCCCCATTGGTCACCAGCACCGGCGAAATCAAAGAATATCCCTGCTTCTCAATAAAATCCATATCAAATTTCAGCAAAACCTGCCCCTTTGTAATCTTGTCGCCCTGCTCAACAAAAGCTTCAAAGCCCTCTCCGTCCAGCATCACCGTATTCAGACCAATGTGAATGAGACGCTCCGTTCCATCCTCCGCCGCAATTCCAATGGCATGCTTAGAGGGAAACAGTACGGAAATCACACCGTCACAGGGAGCCTTTACCTCGCCCGCCGAGGGCTTTATTGCAATTCCCTGTCCCGCCACGCCGCTTGCAAACACCTCATCCGGCACATCTTTTAACTCCACGGCCTGCCCCGACAGGGGAGAACAAATCTCCATCGTCTGCCCTTCCTTCAAAGCATCGTCCGCTTTCACACGCTCTTCTGCCACCGGCTCCTCATACTCCGTTTCCTTAACCTCCGGCTCAAAATCAGCCTTATCATCCTCCGTAATTCCCCAGAAATAAGTCAGCACAAGTCCGGTAACAAGCGTCACACTCACGCCCAGGAGGTAGCTCAGATAGGGAGAATAGGTCCGCATTGCAAGAGAAAATATATTATGGAACACATAAGCGTCACAGGTTACGCCAAGGGCTCCATTGACAGCCCCTCCTATACCCCCGGCAATTGCCACCACAGCCATCAGCCTCTTATAGTTCATAACGATACCGTAAAGAATCGGCTCCGTCACACCGGCGCAGATTCCTGTGATAATCGTCGGTCCTGCCACCTCACGGATTTTGGAGTGCTTCTTTCCTTTCAGATAAGCGCCGATAGCAATGCCGATCTGAGCAAATACAGAGCAGACCGCCACTCCCTCAATGATGTCTCTTCCAAAAAGCTCCAGGTTTTGAATACTTACCGGTGTAAACCCCCAGTGCAGCCCCAGCATGGTAAGGAAAGGATGAGCCGCACCCAGAATCAATCCTGCGAAAATACTGTTAAAGTTAAAGAGCGCTACAACTGCATCGGAAATAGCATTTCCGAGAGTAGTTCCAAAGGGTCCGAAGAGGATCACCGTAAAGGGAACCATCAGCATAAAGGACACCATAGGAACCAGAAATAGCTGAAGCTCCTGCTTAATGATCTTTTTCAATCCTTTTTCCAGGAAACTGTATACAATAATTGCAATGAAAATGGGAAAAATAGTTGACGCATAGTCAATGGGCGTGACCGGTATCCCAAGAAAGTTCACACCCTCTGCCCCTAAAAGTCCCGTAAAATTCGGATCTAACAGCGCTGCTCCAATCGCTCCGCCCACGTAAGGATTTGCATCAAACTGTTTTGCCAGAGTAATCCCCAGGAACACCGGCAGAAAATAGAATACCGCATTTCCGGCCGCTGAGAGAATCAGATACGTAGGATCCTCATATCCCATAAGATTAAACTCGATAAATACAGTCAGAAGAGCTTTCACCATACCTGCCCCTGCCAAAGCCGGAATCAAGGGAGAAAATGCTCCGGAAATCACTTTCATCATCCGATTCAGAAAATTCTGCTTCTTTCCGTCTTCTTTCTTCGACTCCCTGTTTCCTTCGCCGATATGGGCAACAGACAAAATCGCCGTATAATAATCATGAACCGCAGGCCCGATCACCACCTGGTACTGTCCGCCGCTTATGACCACCTGCAGTACATAGGAAAGTTTATTTAATGCCTCCTTATCCGCCTTTCCCTCATCTTTCAGTTCAAAACGCAGTCTTGTGGCACAGTGCACCAGACTGTTAATATTATTTTCGCCGCCTACTAAGGCCGTAATCTGTTTTGCTTCCTCTAAATATTTCATAGCACACTCTCCTTATTTCTCTGGATATTTAACAACCGCAGGCACTTGCGCCGGCCTGCCAGCTTCTTACAGATATTCTTACCTTTGAATCACAGAGTACAAATCCGCATTTGCGCCTGTCTCTCCCGTTCCGGCACTATGAATGTACATTCATCCGGTTCAAATGAAGGGTCAGATAAAGCTCCTCGCCCTCACTGACCTCCCACCCATAGGTCTGATGCAAAAAACGGGAAATCTTTTTGGCGCATTTGTGATCCTCGGGACATTTCTGTGCAATCACTGCTGCAATGGATTCGTCGATCTCCAGCCGCTCCCCGCTCATCTGCCGCTTTACAAAATAGCGCACATGGGTGACAAACCGGCTTACATCAAAATTATCCTCTCTGAATTCCCGTCCATAGTGCAGCTTGCTGATATTCAGAATATTCTGAATAATCCTGGTGTACATCATGGTTTCCTCCATGCCTTTCCCACTGGAATTGGCATTGATAAAATGTAAAACAATAAAGGCTGCCTCCTGCTCCGGAATCTCGCAGCCCGTCTTTCTGCTCAGATCCCCTACGACCTTCCTTGCAAACTGATACTCTTTCGGGTAGATCAGCTTAATATCCCACTCCAGAGGCGTCCCGAAATGAATCCCCTCCTTCATGCGTTCCAGCAGCATTCCCAGGTGATCCGATAATGTCAGCAGAATACTGTCGTTGCAGCGGTAGCCAAGGCATTCCTCGCCCTCCCGGATAATACCGCTGGCCAGTTCGATATCATCCACGGTGATGCGCTTTAAGAGGCTGTCAAAATCCTTTTTTCCGCCGTCTCCGTTCAGCACGAAATGCTTTTCAATGAGAGCTTCCCGCACCGGGTCGCCGGGCTTTGCATGAAAAGCAACGCCCTTGCCCATGACAACCGCCTCCTGTCCTTTCCTGTCCCGCACCAGCGCCACATTGTTGTTCAGTGCCTTAATCAGCTTCACGGCTGTCTCCTCCCCCTTTATTTTTCTTCTGCTTTCTGCTTTGCATGATTCTTTTCCTGCAAAACAAAAAGGCACGACTTAAAAAATGTACCTCGTACATTCCTTTAGTCATGCCTGCATTACCAGTAACACTCTAAGAATATTCTAACCAGCTTAAAGCCGCTTGTCAAGTAGAATTTTCAAAAACTTCAGCCGCTTGCCTTTTTCTGCAGATTACTGTGCAGGGTCCGGAAGTGACAGTAGCTTCTGCAGTTACTTTATCCAAATTATACTGACACTTGTATTGACATTCAGCCAAATAGTATAATAAGCTTATTCATGAAGAAACCCCTTTATCCTGCTGTCAGGAACATCAAACATCTTACAGAAAGGTAAGGACCTCCCATGTCCAATTATCAAGAGCTTATCAAAAATTTCGAACGCATCCGCGACTATATGCGGCAATTCTTTCTCTATGGATTTAAGGTCCGCAGCGAATTTGGAGAGAAAAGCGGCCGCACCTATGACAATGAACGCCGCCGGATTGAAAGCTATCTGGCTGGGTATATCCATACGGATTACACTCCTCGGGGAAAGCAGGTATCTGTCCACATGGACAGCAAGCAGATTTCCTCCAATCCCCTCTACGCTGCATGGAAGTCAAAAAGTTTTACGGATAACGATCTGCTGCTCCATTTCTTTCTGCTTTATTTTCTTGGGAACGGTCAGTCTCTCACTGCTTCCTCCCTCTGTGACCTTTTGGCCGAGCATCTGGAAATTGTTCCCGATCTGCAGACAGTACGAAATAAATGCCGTGAGTATGAACGACTGGAGATCCTGACAGCTGAAAAAACCGGAAGAGCATACGCTTACCGCCTGTCCCCTCCTATGACCCTGGAATCATCACCTGTCTATGATGAGCTAATGCATGCCGTAAAGTTCTGCTCCGAGGTTATGCCTTTTGGCTTTGTTGGGAGCACTCTTTTAGATCGGGAATTTCTTCACAATGATCTGTTCTGCTGGAAACATTATTTCCTTGTACATACGCTGGAGGATCAGGTATTATTAACCATCCTGAATGCCATTCGGGAACATCAAAGCATCACCTTCGAGAACCACAGCGCCCGTTCCGGAAGCCGTACCCAGATTACCGGACTTCCTTTACAGATCTTTGTCAGCACTCAAACCGGAAGACGCTACCTATGTCTCTATTTCTTTCCAAGGCGGCGGTTTAACTGCCTGCGTCTGGACTGCATCTCCAATGTAAAGCCTTTGGAGGTCTGCCCGGAATACAGCCTTTATAAAGAAAAACTTCAAAAAAACCAGTCTTCCTGCTGGGGTGTCTCTTTTGGAGGCCGCAGCCGCATGGAAACACTGTGCATGAAGCTGTATATTGACGAATGTCGGGAGGGCCATATTTTAAACCGACTGCAAAGAGAAGGACGGGGCGGCGAAATTTTGAAGGTTCGGGATAATGAATTTCTGTATACAGGCACTTTTTTTGATACCAATGAAATGCTGTCCTGGGTAAAATCCTTTACCGGAAGAATTCTGGATCTGCAATGTTCCAACGAGACAGTTCTCAATAAAGTCACCCGGGATCTGGAAATCATGTATCAAATGTATGGAGAGAAAAATGGAATTATTTGAAGAAATCTATGGAACCTATTTTCAGGCTATACGAAAAACTTTATTAGATGCTAACGAGAAACCTTTGACCAAAAAAGAGATTGAGGCAGACATCCTTCGCGTATGCTCTCTGGAAAGCGCCCTTGCGATCATTCCCAAACTTTTCACCGGTTCCTGGAGCCCCCTTCTCACTTCCTGGCAGGATGGACGTTTTTCCTGTGCTCTTTGCAAAGAAGACAAGAAAACCCATAAAAATTTTTTAAAGCTGCCTCTAACCAGGCTTCAAAAATCCTGGCTGAAGGCTCTCCTTGAAGATCCGCGTTTCCGCCTCTTTTTTTCGGATACTTCTTTAAGCCAGCTCGAAGAAGCCTTCCACGAGATTCCGCCCTTGTATAACATGTCAGACTTCCACTATTTTGATCAATATAAGGATGGAGATCCTTATGAGCAGCCGGAATATCGTAAAATATTTCAGACCATCTTAAAGGCCATGACAGAACATCGCCCTTTATTTGCTGCTTATGAAAGCCGTACAGGAAATGAGCTGACTTTAGAGGTTCTGCCCTGCCGCTTTCAGTATTCCCAAAAGGATGATAAGTTCCGGCTGCTCTGTGTTTCTCTGTATCATGGACGCCCTAAAAAGTTTCATGTGTTAAATGTGGCACGGATTCAGGCCTGCCACATTTCCAAAAATCCTGTTCCGGCCCGGTTTGACTGGGATATTTCCCGTTATCAAAAGCAGGCAGAGGAACCGGTAGAAATTCGAATCCATAATGAGCGCAATGCTCTGGAACGGTGTATGCTGCGCTTTGCCAACTATGAAAAACAGACCGTTTATGAACCGGAAACAGACACTTGGCTCTGTGCTATCTACTACGATCCGGCAGACGAGACAGAACTTTTGATAGAGCTTTTATCCTTTGGGCCTGTAATTCAGATTCTTGGCCCGGAGGACTTTCTTGCCGAAGTACGCCGGCGGGTAAAGCGGCAGCACGAGCTTTTTTATTCTGCAGAGTAAAATTCTGCATATCAATTATTCAATTGGATCCAAAAAACTGCCCCGCAAGCTTCCTTTCTCATGGGGCAGTTTTTCATTGTATTTCTTGAAGGATAAAAAATACTTACTTGTTTTTTTGAAGAAACTCTGGAATCTTAATCTCTGTCTCTGGAATCTTGCTCTCCGGACGTTTGGGCATATTCAATCCCGGCAGCGGTTTGAAGGCTGGTGTCTCTGTACGGCCGCTGTTCTGTCCCAGATTGGACTCAAAGGTCTGCTTAGCTACGGTGCTTGGAATCTTGCTGAAATTGCTCTTAGGAAGTACTTTTGTGGGGCTCTTCTCATCCAAACCTGTGGCGATAACCGTAATCGTCGCCTCATCGGTGTATGTATCATCATACATCGCACCAAAGATAATATTGGCATTGTCGCCTGCCATATCCTGCACATAGCTTGCAGCATCATTGGCATCCATAAGAGAAATATCTCCGGAAATATTAATAATTACATGGGAAGCGCCCACAATCGTTGTCTCCAGAAGCGGACTTGCAACTGCCTGCTTCACTGCATCCAGAGCCTTCTCGTCTCCCTTTCCTGAACCGATGCCGATATGGGCAATACCCTTGTCTGTCATAACCGTCTGTACATCTGCAAAGTCCAGATTGATAAGAGCCGGCAGATTAATCAGATCTGTAATACCCTGTACTGCCTGCTGCAGCACTTCATCCGCTTTCTTCAAAGCGTCCGGCATACTTGTCCGGCGATCTACAATCTCCAACAGCTTGTCATTCGGAATCACAATAAGGGTATCCACGCTGTCTTTGAGCTTCTGGATCCCCGTGATTGCATTATTCATACGAGTCTTTGCCTCAAACTTAAAGGGCTTTGTCACCACACCTACCGTTAAAATACCCATATCCTTGGCAAGCTTTGCCACCACCGGCGCTCCCCCTGTACCGGTTCCGCCGCCCATACCGCAGGTAACGAATACCATATCCGCACCCTGAATGGCCTCCTTAATCTCCTCGATGCTTTCCTCTGCCGCTTTCTCACCAACCTCCGGCTTTGCTCCTGCGCCCAAGCCCTTGGTCAGCTTCTCACCTATCTGGATAGCCCTCTCTGCCTTACAAAGCTGCAACGCTTGTCGATCTGTATTAATTCCGATAAACTCTACTCCGCCAATCTGTTCCTCTATCATTCGATTCACAGCATTATTCCCGGCGCCGCCAACTCCAATCACTATGATTCTAGCAGCCGCCTCTGTGTCATTCATGGTAATCTCAAGCAAATTCTTGCCCTCCTTATGCATAGCATACTATTCCAAAACTAATCTATCTGCGTAAATTATATCCTTTTATCTTAAGAATACATACAAAGCCCAAAAATCTCATACAATATATGATAACTTTTTTTCCAAAATTAATCAACCCATATTTATAAGTTTTCCAAAAAAATTATTTCCTATACAAATATACTGGCAGATATGGCGAAATATCATGCAGGCTTTCTTATAAGAAGCTTCTACTCCTCATTCTCCTGCTGTTCCTCATTTTCCTGCCCTTCCTTGTTTTCTTCACTTTCTTCCCCCTGGTTATCCCTATCGGTCTTTTCATCCTGCTCAAAGCTGATAAACTTTGAATCTTCTGTATAATTTTCCATTCGAAGCACGCCGGATCGGCCTTCCAGATCCGGATACAGTTCATACAGTCTTCCTACTTTCTCGTCCAGTGAACCGCTGTTTCCCAGAGCAACCCGCATTTGTTCAAAATATAAGGTAAGATGCAGATTTGCTCCAAATTCAATTCGATCCGGGGACAATTCGTATTTTTTCACCAACTGTGTAATGTCCAGGATGCGCTCAAAGATAGAATCATCTTTTACATTAAGCTTCTGATATAATGCCAGAGAGTCAAATTTCAATCCGGAAATGCGGGGAATTCCCTCCGTCACCTCTGAAGAACTCTCCACTACAATTCCATCCTTGTCAAAATAAAGGTTAGCTCCCATGTAGGTTACATAGCCTACAATGCTCTTTTCATAGACCCGAAGCTTTACTTGCCCGGGTGATGCAAGGCTCACTTCTATCTTGTCCACAAAGGGGATCGCCTCTGTGTCCAGATATTGGTATTTAAAATAGAGGTATAGGGAGTTGGTACTGTACTTATCTGTGATGACTTTATCTATGATCTCCTGAGCTGAATAGTGGCTGTTGCCTGTTACTTCTATGTCGCGGATCTGGAATATGGTTACTGCTAAGAGAAGTCCAAAGGCCAGGACGGCCGCCAGAACAGCGGCGATTAATAAGCCTTTGGAGCGTCGTTTCGGTTGTGATTCTTTGTATAATGCCATGGAATGTCCTTTGGATTGTATGATTTGGGTTTCTTGGCCTTCGGCCAATTCACCTTGTCGCCCTATGGAAACAAGGATAAGCTGCTGCTTACGGGCTAGCACGACGCAGCTTCGCTTCTTTTATTAGTTTCTTGGCTGTGGCCGCAGTGCAAGCCTGAGAGCACAGCCCTCAGGCTCACGGGCTTCGCCCTATGGAAACAAGGATAAGCTGCTGCTTACGGGCTAGCACGACGCAGCTGCTTATCCTTGTTTCCGCACTGCTCATTGCCTACGTGTACATCATACCACAACGCCTAGAGATTGCAAATCCCTAATTATATTTTCATAGCCTCTTGCAATATAATGGTACTGATAAACTCTGCTTGTTCCTTTTGCGGCAGCGGCGGCTATAACCAGGGCGGCTCCGCCCCGCAATTCATGGGCTGTCAGCTCTGCTCCCTTTAGCTGTTTTACTCCCTGGATAACGGCATGCTGTCCATCCACATGGATATTGGCTCCCATCCGGCATAGATCTTCAACTATCTTAAAGCGTGCCTCAAATATAGTCTCCCGTATGACACTGGTTCCCTCTGCCAGGGCCAGTGCTGCCAAAAGGGGGGACTGCAGATCGGTCGGAAATCCGGGATAGGGTCTGGTACAAACTTCCTGTACGCACTTTGGACGCCCCATGCTCTGAATCCGCAGCCCTTCCTCTTGGACCTCCTGCCTGACTCCCATTTGCCAGAGCACCTTCTGAACACTCTCCAGCTGCTCCAAAGGCGCTTCTTTAAGCAGCACATCCCCTCCGGCTGCCGCTGTCATCAGCATATAGGTTCCTGCTACGATTCGATCCGACATAATGGTAAAATCTGTGTCATGAAGTTCCTTAACCCCGGCGATCACAAGCTTTGAGGTTCCCATACCTTCAATTCCTGCCCCCATGCTGTTCAGAAAACGGCACAGCTCTCCGATCTCCGGCTCCTTTGCCGCATTTTCCAGAATGGTTGTTCCCTCTGCCAGAACTGCCAGCAAAATCACATTTTCTGTTGCCCCCACGCTGGGAAAAGGCAGCCGCAGCATGGTTCCCGCAGGTTTTTCGCAGACTGCTTTCAGACCTGCGGGAGTCTCTGTAAATACAGCTCCAAGCTTTTCAAGGGCAGCAAGGTGAATGTCAATGGGTCTTTCTCCTATCACACATCCTCCCGGATAGGATACGGAAGCCTGTTTCATTCTTCCCAGGAGGCTTCCCAGCAGCATAATAGAGGAACGCATCTGCCTTCCATAGCATTCCGCCACCTGACTGTCACAAAGTCTGGAAGCATCAATAACAAGAGCCGCCCCCTCCCAGCTCACACAACAGCCAAAGTCCTTTAGAATCTCCAACATATAAATCACATCTATGATTTTGGGACAATTTCTCAATACAGTAGTTCCGTGATGCAGGATGACTGCCGACAGAATAGGCAGTGCGGCATTTTTCGAGCCCTGAATACAGACCTGACCACAAAGCGGATTGCCGCCCTCGATCTCCAGATATTCCACAACTCTTTCCCCCTAATTCCCGACTATATACTAAGATATGCGAGAATTGGCATTCCGTTCGCCCCAGGGACATAAGGTGCGGCATTAACAGGGAAATATCTGCTTTTACTTGGTCACATGACGAGACACATTTAAGGCCAGCCCCATTTCCGACAGGAGAAACAAAACCGAAGTACCTCCATAGCTGATAAACGGCAAAGTAATGCCTGTGTTCGGAATGGTATTGGTTACTACGGCAATATTCAAAATCACTTGAATCATCATATGTCCCATAATTCCCACTGCAATCATGCACCCGAACAGATCCGTCACATGAACAGCTATCATCAACAGACGCCAGCCCATAAGGAGAAACAGAAGCATCAAAAGGACCGCCCCCACAAGTCCGAACTCTTCACAGATAATGGAGAAAATCATATCATTTTGAGCCTCCGGCACAAAGCCCAGCTTCTGCATACTCTGCCCATAGCCCACACCGAAAAGGCCGCCGGAGCCAATGGCATACAGTCCCTGAAGTGTCTGATATCCCTTTTCATATGCCTCCGGATTTCTCCAGATGGCCAAACGCTCCAGGCGGTAGGATTCTACGCTTAAAAAGATAGCCAGAAACCCTACTCCCAAGCCGCCCATAGCGACAAACTGCAGATATTTGGGGCTTGCAACAAAAACGAGAATGACAGCAATTCCCATAATAATAATCGCTGTACTTAAGTTATTCGTTCCAACCAATCCTACAATGGGCAAAATCAAGAGCATCACCAAAAACATTTGCTTCAGGGATTTCATTTTCCGCACCCTGCGGCTGATCACTGACGCCAGCAGAAGAATCACCGCTACCTTGGCAAACTCTGAGGGCTGAAACGAAAGGGGGCCCAGGGAAAGCCAGCGCTTGGAGCCGTTGTATTCGTCTCCAAAAAACAGAACCGCCGTGGACAGCAAAATAGATACCAGATAGCCAAGAGGAGCCAAGCGCTCCCATTTGTGATAATCAATCCGGGAAACGGCATACATAGCCGCCAGACCGAGGGAGGTAGCGAAAAACTGCTTTTTCAGATAATAAGCACTGTCCGCAAACTTTACCCGCCCATTGTAAGCACTGGTACTATAAAGCACAACAAGTCCGAAAACCACCAGAATCAGCACACACAGCAACAACCCATAGTCAAAAGGCTCACGCCCCTGCTTTTCTGCTTTCCCGGAGGATTTCGGACCTGCCATAAAATCACCTCAAATGACCCATATATTATTTTTCTCCGCTGTACTCTGCAATACCTAAACGAAATAAACCAGACTTCTTGCCTATTTGCTCAAGCATTGTTATAAAGCTTATAAAGGGTTCATGCACCCGGCTTACAGCTTTCTCACCAAGTCCTTAAAAATCCTTCCTCTCTGTTCGTAATTATCAAACATTCCCCAGCTTGCACAGGCAGGAGACAAAAGCACCGCATCACCCGGTTCCGCTTTTTCGGCACAAAACCGAACCGCCTCCTCCATATTTTCCGCAAAGGCAATCCGATCAAAGCCGTACTGCTTTGCCGTGTCCGCAATCTGGCGGGCCGTAGCTCCCATAAGCACCAGCCATTTTACTCTGCCCTCAAAGGTCTTAACCCACTCGTCAAACTCCACATGCTTATCATAACCGCCTCCGATTACAATGGTGGGCCTTGTCATAGCTTCCACCGCCTTGATCGAAGCATCCGTATTCGTCCCCTTGGAATCGTTGTAGTAGGCAACTCCATTTTTCTCTTCCACAAACTCAATCCGGTGCTCCACTGCCGTAAATCCAATGACAGCACTGCGGATACAGGAGAGCGGCACGCCCATGGCTGCGCCTATGGCAATGGCCGCCATAACATTTTCATAATTGTGAGCCCCCAAAAGCTTCAGCTCCGAGATCTCACACACCTTCGTCTTTTTATCTCCATCCACATAAATAATTGATTTCTCATCCAAATATACGCCTCGATCCAATATATGCTTCCGGCTGAAATAAAGAACCGATGCTTTTACCTTCTCTCCAAACTGCCTTGTGACTTCATCATCATAATTCAGCACACAGGTATCTGATGCATCCTGATTTTCCGCAATCCGCTCCTTCGTCCGAATATAACATTCCATCGTGTGGTGGCGGTTTAAATGATCTGGTGTAATATTAAGAATTGCACTGACCTGAGGATGGAAGCTTTCAATCGTTTCCAACTGGAAGCTGCTGATCTCCGCCGCCGTAACGCTGTTCTTTGACATCTTCAAAGCTTCCTTCGTGTAAGCATTTCCAATATTCCCCACTACAAAGACATCCTCATAATAACTCCGAAGAATCTCTCCCACCAAAGCAGTTGTCGTAGTCTTCCCATTGGTTCCCGTAATGGCAGCCATGGCCCCCTTGGCAAAATGAAAAGCAAGCTCCACTTCCCCCCATATAACCGTACCATTTTCACGCATTTCCTCCACCAGAGGAAGATCTGCCGGCACTCCGGGACTTAAAATCACCACTTCCGTCTCATTTTTTTCTTTCTCCGGAAGCTCCCCAAGCAGAATCCGGATTCTGCTTCCTTTTGGCAGACGGCTGCGCACCTCCGTCTCCGCCAAAGAAGAATTGCTGTCATACAGCACCGGGACAGCCCCTGCTTTCTCCAAGAGCTCCGCCGCTGCCACACCGCTAATTCCGCTTCCAATAATCAAAATCCTTTTATCTGTGATCATCCTTCATTTCTCCTATTCCCATTCCTCAGAATCCAAATGGTACATCTTCATACAAATACTGCTGTATAAAACCTTCCAGTGTCACCAGTGCCGTCCTGCCGCACTACAACGCCATAATACCAATCAGACAGAGTATTGCAGTCACAATCGAAAACACTGCAACCACTCGTGTCTCAGACCATCCCCCCAGCTCAAAATGATGATGAATCGGCGCCATCCGAAAGATGCGCTTCCCCCCTGTCATTTTGAAATACGTTACCTGTATCATAACGGAAAGAATCTCAACCCAGTAAATCAGAGCCACAATCAAAATAAACATAGGCATCTTCAGCATATAGGCCGTGGAAGCCACAAAGCCTCCCAGCGCCAGCGAGCCCGTATCTCCCATAAACACACTTGCCGGATAGACATTAAACAGAAGAAATCCCATAAGACTTCCCACCACCGCACAAGTAATCGGAGAAATTCCGCTGTGAGTTCCAAAAGCCACCACCGTAAAAAAAGTAGCAATCAGCACTGTCACACTGGATGCCAGACCATCCAGACCGTCCGTAAAATTAGCCCCGTTTACTGTGCCGATAATTGCCAGAAACGCCACCGGAACTGCAAGCCGCCCTAAATGCAGGTAATGCTCCGGCCAGAAGGGTATCAGCATCTCCATATCCCCTCCGGTCAGGTTATAATAATAGTAAATAAACACACCTGTCACAAGAATCTGTCCCAGCATCTTCTGCCCGGGAGTCAGCCCCTCGGAACGGTGAAGCACAATCTTAATATAATCATCCAGAAAACCGATAATCCCAAAACCCACTGTCACAAAAAGAACAGGAATTATCTTCGGATAGTCCTTCACATACAGCAGAGATGTAATCACAATCCCCGCCAGAATAATCAGGCCTCCCATAGTGGGCGTTCCGGTTTTCTTCAAATGGCTCTGAGGCCCCTCCTCACGAACCGTCTGTCCAAACTTCAATCTGCGCAGCAGCGGAATCACGATTGGCCCCAAAGCTGCACTGATGGCAAATGAAATTAATACCGGCAATATCATTGAATAGTTCATATAGCTACACCTCTCACGCTTCTTTGGTCTGTCCCTAGTACAGCATTATAAGTCTTTCCCCGAAATTATTCAACCTTTATCTCTACTCAATGGGAATTTCTGTAACTACTTCACTCTTTTCGATTCCCAAATAAGGCAGAATATTGGAAAAAATGTCCTGAATCACCGGAGCCGCTATCGTTCCCCCATAGTAAATACCCTGTGGATTGTGAATAATGGCCATGGCCAATACCTGCGGATCATCTGCCGGAGCAAAACCCACAAAAGAAGATATGTATTTATTTGTGCCTCTCGGCAAGGTCTGGGAAGTGGCCGTCTTTCCGCCGATACGATAGCCTTCAATATATGCTTTATGCCCGCCGCCCTCAGCCACTACCTGCTCCAGCAGATAACGCATGGTATCAGACGTTTCCTTCGACACAATGCCTTCCTTCTGTTCATATGCAAGCTTTTTTAATAGATTTCCTTCTCCGTCCCGGATTTCCACACCAAAGTGCGGTGTCACCCGTGTTCCCCCATTGATAATAGAGCTAATGGTTGTCGCCAACTGAATCGGCGTTATCTGAAAGGACTGTCCAAAGGAAATCGTCGCCAGCTCTACAGGGCCGATATTTTCTTTTTTATGAAAAATAGTTCCCGCCTCTCCGGGCAGATCCACACCTGTTTTCGACAGCAGACCAAACTGTTGAAAATATCCGCAGAAGTCATCCACGCCGATTCTCTGACCTATATCGATAAATACCGGATTACAGGAATTCATAATCCCCTGCACAAAGGTCTCCGTTCCATGTCCTCCTACCTTATGACAGCGGATTCTCCGATCCTCCACCATCCGAAATCCCGGGCAGCTGAAAGTCTCATTTAAGGAAACCACACCTTTCTCTAAAGCGGCAGCAGCAGTAATGGTTTTAAATGTGGATCCGGGCTCATAGGTGTCATTGATGCTCTGATTTCTCCACATTTGATTCAGCAAATCCTGCTTCTGCTGGTCAGTAAGCCCACTGGTATCCACATCTACATTCAAAGTAAAGGGATCATTTAAATCAAACTCAGGTACATTGACACAGGCATAGATTTCCCCATTCCTGGGATTCATAACCAAAATTGACACATATGTGGCCTGTTTCTGTTCCAGCGCTTTCAATGCGGCCTGCTGAGCATAAAGCTGAATATTATAATCCAGACTGATGTACAGATCGCTTCCGGCCACCGGCTCCACACGTTCTTCCCCTGCATCGGCAATCTCCACCCCTCTGGCATCCGTCTGTGTCAAAATGGTTCCGTTGATTCCCTGAAGATATTGATCATAGACAACCTCCAGACCGATAATCCCCTGATTATCACTCCCCGTAAATCCCAGCACCTTGGAGGCCAGACTTCCGTAAGGGTAATACCGTTTAAAATCTTCATCAATTTTTACCCCCTCCAATTGATAGGCGCGGAGCCGATCTCCAACCTCCTTCTCCACATTGGTTTTAATCCGCTCAATGGAACTGTATTTTTCCACTCTTTTGCGCACAGTTTCTTCCGGAAGCTCCAGCTCCCTGCACAGTACCTCAATAACCCTCTCCGGCTCTTTTATTTGACTGTGCACTACGGAAATGGTGCAAACTGTCCGATTGGTAGCCAGAACCGTACCAGAGGCATCAATAATCTTTCCCCTGGCCGCCTTAATACTCCGCTCACGCTCATGGAGATCATCCGCCAGTTCCTGATAGTATACAGATTCAAAGACCATCAGCTTCACCAGACGCCCCGTAAGCACGCAGACCCCCAAAAGGCAGCAGGTAAAAATCAGAATAATTTTCTTTCTATTATATGTCTTACATTTTGGATACATAAAAAGACCTCATAATAGCTTTGTATTAACCTATTATGAGATCTAATTAATTATACCTTAACGGACGAAGTCCGCCTATCCCGCAGGGATATGAATTAATGGGGTACCCGTAGGGTATACCTTAACGGACGAAGTCCGCCTATCCCGCAATCCTTTGGCCGGCTTTAAGCTCTAAAGTCGATATGCTTTGGAGGCTTCTCTTTCTTTTTTCTCTTCAATCTCGGCAGGATCCCAAGCCGTACAATCACAATCAGCGCCGCCACTGTCAGTACTGCCATCAGAATACATACCGCCGCAAAAATCGTATCTGCCGTAAACAGTTCTGAAGCCTCCGATTCTCCGCCTGCTGTCCCTGCTCCGCTTGCTCTCCAGCCTATGGAAACGGGAGACAAACTGGTTGCACGGAACTGTATTCCTTCTGCTGTCTGCGTAATCTCAAGATATTCAATATCCCCGGCCGCATGGTTTCCCTTCTTCTCCGTATACATATGGGCCACTATAAATTCATAGGGTCCGCCTTTATTGGTATTGCCGGGATATGGCAGGGTGACTGTAATGCCTGACTCCGGAAATGCCTCCTGATCAGCCTTCTCCCATTTATTATCTTCCTGCTGAACCAGCAGACGAATATCGTAGACATTTGTATTGGTGATCAAAACGCCAGAATCCTTCTCCGTAATGGCCGTTCGCATCTGCGTTTCGATTCCCTTGGGGCTGTTCAGCTTTGGGAGCTCCATAAGCGTATCCGGCACATGGGAAATGCCAATCTCCATCTCCTGCCGATAATTCATTCCTGTTTCTGCAAGCTCTTCCGCCTCCGGAAGTGCCTTTACATCATTGATATTTCCGGTAATCACCGGCAGCTCCTTAGGCAGGCAATAATTTTCTCCTACAGAGGGTTCCCGTCCTGTCTTCCATGCCAGGGTAATCTCCTGCTCTCCCGGCTCTGTTCCCTCGTAATATCCCTCCAAACGGCTGGCTGGCCACTGGCTCTCCGTCTCCTCCTGATCCTGAGACAGAATTCCTGTTACCCCGAAAGTTCCATAGAGGGAAATGCTCTTATCAAGGCTTTCTCCTGCCTGGCCTGCTGCAGACAGACCGGTCGTATCCCATGTGAGCTCCTTGGGATCAATCTTCCATTCTGCCGTCATGGGATTGGGCCCTACAATGGTATAGTGCTCCTTATCCAGACTGCCGCTCAGAGAAAAATATACCTCAGCCTTGTAGCTCCCGGCCTCTGTACCGCTTGAAGTTGTCCGGCTGGCAATCACACCCTCCGGCAGCTTTCCCTCCAGTGAGACGGTCTTTTCTGTTCCGTCATAGACAAAATCCGTAATTTCCCAGTGCATGTTGGAGACATCAATCTCCTTTGCTACAATGGTAATCCCCTCCAAAAGACACTGCAGAGCCTGCCTTTCCTCATCTCTCTGGCAGGTAAGCTTCACTGTATGAACTCCAATATCAAAGTTCTCCCACTCTATGCGGACAAGAGATGTCACATTTCGGATGGTGCCGTCCTCATAGGTTCCCACTACAATAAGATCTGTGCTGTCAAAGTCATCCCCGTAGCTGTATACCATTTTAAAAGGCTTCTGAAAAACCCTTATAGATGCGAGACCTGTTCTCTCAGCCTCCCCCGGAGAGTACACCATAAACCGCTTGGACAGGGATTTTTCTCCGGCTTTTGAATAAGTAACCGTATACTCTCCCGGCTCCATCACCGGCCAGTCAATCTCCTTCGTATCCCAGCCCGTAAAATCAGGAATCACTGTAAACTCCACGCCGAAAAGTTCCTTGTGCCCCCGCCTTTTCCGGCTCAGCTCAATCTGCTCCAGAATGCTTTCTGTAATATCTTCCCCTTCCTCATTGTCATAGACCAGATTATCCGGCACAGAGATCATATCCGCCGTAATTCCGGGAACCGTAAACTTTCCTCGTCCGCTAACCCTTCCCTCCTTGCCCTGTTTCATGCATTCCTCCGACGCCAGCCGCAGGCTTCCTTCATTTATCAGTTCGCCGTTCACAGTCAGGGCTGCTCCCTCACGAATCTCAAGAACAGTCTCTGCATCTGCTGTCAGTGTGCTTCCTGCCGGAATCACTCGATCCTGCTCCAGCACATAATTCTTATTTCCGTAAAACTGTCCTTTGCCTCCCGAAAAAAGAACGCCGGAAAAGCCGCTGATTTCGGCTCCTGTCTGATCCGTTTCCACCCAGGAAACGCCCTCATCCGTTCCGGACAGCACATCCCCTGCAGTACCCAGGCTTCCGTTTACTTTCACAGTGCCGCCGATAACCTGTATCTTCCCGGCTTCCTCCTTATTCTCTCTAAGGGGGCCGCTTCCCATGCCGATTCCCGTAGCAGAAGCTGAGGCCGTAACAGAACCTCCCGTAATCTCTATATTTCCTCCGGAGCCCTTCACGGCTCCTCCGATTCCGCTTCCTCCTCCGCTGCCGCCTGTTGCGGTAATGATTCCTCCATGGATGGTTATATTTCCGCAGTTCTCCGGATTCGTCCCCTCCAGTGCGCCCGTTCTGCCCGAACCGCCGATTCCTGCTCCCGTTCCGGAACCAGTCACTGACAGAGAGCCTATACTGTCCTCAAATACCAGAAATGCGCCCTCCGGCACAAAGATTCCTGCATGATCTCCCTCTGTACTCTGAAGAATATTGGTACCGTCAAGATGCAGCCTCACCATGGCATGATCAAGACTGCTTCCCAGGGAAATCGGACTTTCCTTCGAGGCTGCATTTACATTCTTCAAAGTGATATCCACCAGATCACTTTGTATGGTAATGGAGTGAGAAACAGACTTTGAACTGGAGCTGGTGATCACATAGCTTCCGTCATGAGAAACCAGATTGCCCTCTCCCTGGGTGTAGCCTGCATTGGTAATCACTATATCCCCCTTCGCCAGATCAAGCTCTGCTGAATCTGTATCGGCATAGGAGGGGACGATCCGCAAAGCCGCCAGTAAGACTGCCATAAGCAGAGCATTCATTATCCTTCTTCTGTTCCTTATGTTTCCTTTCATGCTGTTCTCCACATCCCGTCTATATATAATTCCGCAATATCCCTGCGATTCCTTCCGGCACTGCAGAGATATTGCGTTTCAAAACTCTGTATCAGTTTACCATAAAACCTGTAAAAGTCAATGTGGGGGATTACAGGCTCATATTTCCGCTTCCTGCCATCCGGTAAGCTGCAAGCTTTTTTTGCAGCTCCTTATGCTCTTCCTTAGACAATACAGGATCCTGCTTCATCAGCTTCGCCGCCTCTTCACTGGCCGCCTTAAGAATTCCGGCATCCGTAAACACATCCCCGATTTTAAACTCCAGAAGTCCGCTCTGGCGGATGCCAAAGAGATCCCCCGGCCCCCGAAGCTTCAGATCCTCGCTTGCAATATAAAAACCGTCATTGGACTTATTCAGAATCTCCAGACGTTTTTTCGTATCCGGGTTGTCATTTCCACTGACAAAGATGCAGTAAGACTGATGCTTCCCTCTGCCCACTCGGCCCCGAAGCTGATGAAGTTGCGCCAATCCGAAGCGCTCCGCATTCTCCACCATCATAACCGTAGCATTGGGCACATTAACTCCTACCTCCACTACCGTAGTTGACACCAACACCTGAATCTCCCCTGCCGCAAAGCGTTCCATAATGGAATTTTTTTCGGAAGCCTTCATTTTTCCATGAAGATATTCAATGGCAATGGACGCATCCATAGCGCCTTTCAGCTTCTCGGTATAATCTACCACATTTTCCAGTTCAAGCTCCGGATTGTCCTCCACCATAGCGCAGATTACATAGACCTGCCGTCCGGCTGCAATCTCCTTTTCCATAAACCGGTAAGCCGTTGCCCGGCAACTCTCATCCACCACACAATTCTTGATGGGAAGCCTGCCTCCCGGCAGCTCATCCAACACGGAAATGTCCAAGTCTCCATAGAGAATAATAGCCAGGGTCCTTGGAATCGGTGTGGCGCTCATAACAAGCACATGAGGAACGCCGCCCTTCGCTGCCAGTGTCTCTCTCTGACGCACACCAAACCGGTGCTGTTCATCCGTCACCACCAGACCCAGCCGCTTAAAATGCACCTGACTCTGTATCAGAGCATGAGTACCTACCGCAATTCCTGCCTGTCCGCTCTCAATCTGCTCGTATGCCAGCCGTTTTTCCTTTGCAGACATGGACCCTGTCAAAACTACTGTATGAATGGGAAGTCCTGCTGCCTCAAGCATCTCCTGAATGGACTGTCCGTGCTGTCTTGCCAGAACCTCCGTTGGTGCCATCAAAGCCCCCTGATATCCGTTGCCCACAGCACAGACCAGAGCCAGAAGAGCAACTACCGTCTTTCCGGAACCCACGTCCCCCTGAATCAGGCGGCTCATAGCCCGCTCTCCTGCCAGATCTGCCTTAAGCTCCTCCCAAACCTTTTTCTGCGCCCCCGTAAGCTCATAAGGCAGAGACTTCAAAAGCGCCTCCGTCTCCCTGACCGTTGTCATGGGACACTCATTCTTCTGAACCTCCGCCGCCTCCTTCATCTGGCGCAGAGACAGAATGAACAGAAAAAATTCGTCAAACACCAGCCGCCTTCTTGCCAGGAGCAGATCCTCCCATTTCACCGGAAAATGGATGGTACGAAGAGCAAAATTGTACTCCGCCAGCTCCTGATCCATACGAATCTCCTCCGGCAGATATTCCGGATTCAGATCTCTCTCATCCAAAGCCTGCCTCACGGCTTTGGAAACGGTTTTATTGGAAAGTCCGGCAGTCAGTCCATAAATGGGCTGCATGGTATCCAGCTTTTCTCTATAAGCCTCTGGTGTGAAATATTCCGGCTGCTCCATAACGAGCCGTCCCTTTTTCTTTTGGACGCGTCCCCGGAAAATATAAGTACTTCCCGGAGAAATGATATTTTTCAAGAACGGCATGTTGAACCAGGTAAGATGAAGATACTCCCCGAATTCCTCCAAAACCACCGTTGTCACCGCATAGCGTCTCGTCTTCGACACTGCCGGCACCTTCCTGACAAAACCTGTGACAGCCTGTATCTGCTCCTTTTTCAGATTCGCAAAGGTTACCGGTTCTTCATATATATCATAATTTCTGGGATAATATGACAACAGCTCTCCCACCGTGTCAACACCGACACGATGAAAGAGCGCAGCTGTTTTTTCTCCAATTCCCTTAATACTTGTAATTGGTGAATCCATATCTGTATTTCCTTACTCTACTGATACAACATAATAGTAAATGGGCTGGCCTCCGAAATGCACCTCAATATCGCAGTCCGGATAGGCTTCCCCAAGCTTCTCGCCCATAGCCTGCGCCTCATCCTCGCTGACTCCCTCTCCATAGTAAATACTGATAAGCTCGGAATCCTCATCTACCAGCTCCTTAAACATATCAAGGGTTACGCCTGCAATCTCACTGCCTACGGACAAAATGGAATGATCGCCGATTCCCATAATGTCGCCCTCTTTGATCTCCTTGTCATCCAGATGGGTATCCCGGACTGCATAAGTCACCTGCCCGGTCTTTACATTTTGAATCTCCTCTGCCATCCTCTCTTCATTCTCCTTCGGAGACATATCGGGGATATAGTTGATCATGGCCGTGATTCCCTGGGGAACCGTCTTGGTGGGAACTACAATAATGTCCTTATCCTTACACAAGGCCTGTGCCTGATTTGCCGCCAGAATAATGTTCTTATTATTCGGCAGGATAAAAATATGATCTGCATGAACCTGCTCAATGGCATTCAGCATATCCTCGGTGCTGGGATTCATGGTCTGGCCGCCTTCAATCAGGTAATCCACTCCAAGTCCCTTAAAAATCTCTCCGATTCCTTCTCCAATGGACACGGAAATGAAGCCCATCTCTTTTCTGGGCTGTGCAGCCTTCTTCGCAGCTTCCTCCTCTGCCTGCCGGGCAGCAATTCGGGAAGCATCCTTGATTAACTTTTCTTCATGTTCTTCACGCATATTATCAATCTTCAGCCGGGACAGCGAGCCGTAGGTCAAAGCCTTTTCGATGGCCTGCCCGGGATGATTGGTATGTACGTGGATCTTAACAATGTCATCGTCTGCCACGCACACAATGGAATCACCAATCGATTCCAGGAACTGCTTGAATTCATGCTCTGTCTCAGGGGAAAATTCTTTATCCAGCATAATAATAAATTCGGTACAGTATCCGAACTTAATATCTGCTTCCGTCTGGGCGCTGATCTTCACCGGCGCTGCCTTGGGCGCTTCGAAGGTGTAGTCAATCTCCTTGCCGAGAAATGCATCATAAGCGCCTTTTAAAACCTCTACCAGACCTTGTCCGCCGGAATCCACCACGCCGGCTTCCTTTAATACCGGAAGAAGGTCAGGTGTCTTCTGAAGCACTGCCTCTGCTTCTTCGATAATTCCCAAGAAGAATACGTCCAGTTCGTCCTCTGTCAATGCCAGCTCGGATGCCTTGTCTGCCGCACCTCTGGCCACAGTGAGGATCGTTCCCTCCTTAGGCTTCATAACTGCTTTGTAAGCGGTCTCCACTGCTTTTTGAAATGCATTGGCAAACTTCACGGTATCCAGTGTCTCATATCCCCGGATTCCTTTGGTAAATCCTCGAAGGAGCTGAGAAAGGATAACGCCGGAGTTGCCTCTTGCCCCTCTTAAGGAGCCGGAAGATATTGCCTTTGCCACGGCTTCCATGGTGCGCACTGGCAGGTTATTTACCTCGGAAGCGGCTGACATAATGGTCAGGGTCATATTGGTTCCTGTGTCTCCGTCCGGAACGGGAAATACATTCAGCTCATTGATCCATTCCTTTTTTGCCTCCAGGTTCTTGGCACCGGCCAAAAACATCTTTGTCAGTGTTTCTACATCTATGGTTTTCATAACTCTGCTAAACTCCTCCTGCTATTAGTCTATTACCCTTACACCTTCTACAAAGATGTTGATTTTCTCTATGGACATACCAGTGAATTCTTCTACCTTATACTTTACGTTGCTGATCAGATTATCGGATACTGCGGAGATGCTCACTCCGTAGGACACGATAACGTGGAAGGACAATGTGATTCGGTTGTCATTTATCTGTACGTTGACGCCTCTGGTCAGATTGTCTCCCCGAAGCAGCTTTACAATGCCCTCTCGAACATTTACCATAGCCATGCCTACAATGCCGAAGCATTCTACTGCTACCGAGCCGGCGTACTTGGCTATCACTTCCGGGTCGATAATTACTGCACCTAGTTGTGTATTCATAAGTCCCTTCATTATGATTACCTCCATTTATGTTTTTTAACATGCCCGGCCTTTCGTGCCGGTATGTGAAAAGCGAATTACTTGTAAAATACACTATATGGACAGTATACCCTCTTTCCGTTAAAATTCAAAGTAGTTTTTCAAATTTTAACCAGTTTCTCAAAAAGTTGCAATATTTTCAAATTAATACTTGCAAAATATAGTACTTTCTGCTAGAATAACATTTGTTGCGAGCCCATATATAGGGTTCACTAAAGATCAAGGAGGTGCTAAGATGGCTAAATGTGCAATTTGTGAAAAAGGCGCTCACTTCGGAAATGCTGTAAGTCATTCACATAGACGATCCAATAAGATGTGGAAATCCAATGTTAAGTCCGTTCGAGTTAAGGTTGATGGGGGATCCAAGAAGATGTACGTTTGTACTTCTTGTCTGAGATCCGGCAAAGTGGAAAGAGCGTAGAATTTGAGAGTGAATGTTTAAAAGAAGCTGTTGCGGTTGCGACAGCTTCTTTTTTTCTATGAAATACCCTTTTTTGCGCAGCAGAAAGCTGGGTTCAGGGATTCCCAGGCGCCATTACCGACTTTGATTCATGGCGGCACGGCAAGCTTGTTTTTTTAACTTAAACCAACCGCCGCAGAACCGCCATTCCTTCCAGCAGATCCGAAATCTTCCTATAATAAATCAGTTCCTTTGGCTCTTGTTCCTCAGTATCTGCCGGGAAATAAATCGTCCGAAGCTTGTCCTTTCGTGCCTCAAGGACTCCCTGAACCGAAGATGTGAATACTAAAACCTCACGTTTTCCCGCTTTTTCTGTCTCCAAAGCTTTTCGGAACCTCTCTGGCTCCTTACCTGATACAAGCTTAAGCTTCAAGCCCAATTCCTGAACCAGCTCCTGAAATTCCTGTATCCGGCAGCTTTGCAGATCATCTTTTCTAATCTTATTTTCTGTCCCTTCCTCTTTTATTATTTCTCCTTTTATTGGTTTTTCCTGAAATACACTTTCTTCCATCAAAACCACTTTCAGTCTTTTTCTAGGCAGATTTTTTAGGTTTTTGATGGATTTCTGTTCTTTTTGGTACTGTCCATAGAGATCCGGACGCCGCTCTTTGGTCCGCAGAATAGACTGCTCTCTTCGCCAATCCTCAATCCGGTCATGATCTCCGCTAAGAAGAACCCGGGGAACCGGCTTTCCATTCCAAACCTCCGGACGGCTGTACTGGGGATATTCCAGCAGGCTGTCATGAAAGCTCTCAAACTCCGCCGACACCTCATTACTTAAAACTCCCGGAACCAGACGGGAAATGGCATCAATCATCACCATGGCAGGAAGCTCTCCGCCGGTGAGCACATAGTCTCCAATGGATATATAATCCGTGACCACTTCCTCCAGCACACGTTCATCTATGCCCTCATAATGTCCGCAGAGGAAAATCAAATCTTCTTCCTTTGAAAGCTCCTTTGCCATAGCCTGATGAAACACACGGCCCTGAGGGGTTACATA
The DNA here is from genome assembly GCF_036941035.1 of Candidatus Merdisoma sp. JLR.KK006. Classification (NCBI taxonomy): domain Bacteria; kingdom Bacillati; phylum Bacillota; class Clostridia; order Lachnospirales; family Lachnospiraceae; genus Candidatus Merdisoma; species Candidatus Merdisoma sp. JLR.KK006. The sequence goes on from NZ_JAYMNS010000021.1 coordinate 56,531, forward strand.
GATCACTCTTGCCCTCTTCCCCACTATCCGACTTTGCACCGCTTCACAGGCCCGAAAGACCGGTTCAGCCTGCATGACCATTCCTGCGCCGCCCCCATAGGGATAATCATCCACCTTTCTGTGCTTATCCTCCGTGTAGTCACGAATGTCCACGGCCTCCAGATGAATCGTGCCTTTTTCTATGGCCCGTCCTAAAATACTGGTGTTCAGCCCATTTATAATCATTTCGGGAAACAGAGTTAATACATGATAGTTCATCACTCCAACAATCCTTCCAGTATGTGTACCGTCATTCGTGCCTCTTCTACATTTACCTCTAAAATACAGGAAGGAATGGCTGGAAGAAGTACTTCTTTCCTTTCGTCTGTCCTGACTACATAAACATCATTTGCTCCCGTCTGCAATACATCTGTTAAGCTTCCCAGACGCTCGCCCTCGTCCGTGTAGACCTCCATGTCTATGAGATCTGTGATAAAATTCTCATTTTCCTCCAAAGGAACTGCCTGATCCCGTGTCACCAGCAGATCCTTTCCCTTATATTGCTCTACTTCATTGATATCATGAAATTCCCGAAACTTCAAAATGACCTGGTTTTTGAAAAATTTCACACCGGCCACATTGAGGGATTTATATTCATTTCCGGTATCCAGAAGCACCTGCTTTAATTCTCGAAAACGCTCCGGATTGTCTGTGGTGGGAAATACCTTAACCTCACCCTTTAAGCCGTGAGTGGATGCGATAACGCCTACCCTTAAATATGACTCCATTTTCATCTCCTCTGATTGAAAAACAGCGGGTGTCTCCACCCGCCTGTCTGTTTTGTGTAAATTCTACTGTAGAATCTCCACTACAACCTTTTTTTCTTCCTTTGATGCTGCTGCTTTTACCACACAGCGGATCGCCTTTGCGATACGGCCCTGCTTGCCGATCACCTTTCCCATGTCGGACGGTGCCACCCGAAGCTCAACGAGAATGGTTTTCTCATTCTCCGTCTCTGTCACAGCAACTTCTTCCGGATGCTCTACCAGTGATTTTGCAATCACCTCTACTAATTCTTTCATATCTTTCCTCCGAATGCGTCGCCGCTGCCCATTCTATGAGCAATAACAACGCTGTTGCCTTTTTTAAAGCTTTGTGGCTTATTTCTCAACACCAGCGGCTTTCAGGATCTTGCCTACTACCTCTGTGGGCTGTGCACCATTGTTCAGCCATTTCTTTGCTGCCTCAACGTCTACGTTGAATGTGCTGGGGTCTGTACTCGGATCGTAGGTGCCAATCTCCTCGATGAATCTGCCGTCTCTCGGGGATCTGGAATCTGCTACGATAATTCTATAGAAAGGAGCTTTCTTCTGACCCATTCTTCTCAATCTAATCTTTACTGCCATCTCTTTCACCTCCAAAATTTGATTTCTTCTTTTGCTTTTATGTTAAAAGGGCATTCGAAAACGTCCCCTTTTACCAAAACCTTTGCCGCCCATCATACCGGGCATCTGCTTCATCATCTTACGCATCTCACTAAACTGCTTTACCAGGCGGTTGACCTCTGCGATGTCTACGCCTGCTCCCTTGGCTATTCGATGCTTTCTGGACGGATTGAGCACCTCCGGGTTGGAGCGTTCCTTTGGGGTCATGGACAGGATAATTGCCTCTATCTGTGCCATTTTCTTTTCGTCAATGGCATCTTCCAGGCCCTTTAGCTGACTTCCCACTCCCGGCATCATGGAAAGGATACTAGTTAAGCCCCCCATCTTTCGCATCTGGTTCATACTTTCCAGATAATCGTCAAAGCCAAACTGGTTCTTCTTTAGCTTCTGGGTCATGGTCTTGGCCTTTTCCTCATCCACCGTCTCCTGGGCTTTCTCAATCAGTGTCAGCACGTCACCCATGCCTAAGATTCTGGAAGCCATGCGGTCGGGATAGAACTGCTCCAGATCGCTGAGCTTCTCCCCCATGCCTACATAAAGGATGGGCTTTCCGGTTACTGCCTTGATGGACAATGCGGCACCGCCTCTGGTATCGCCGTCCAGCTTGGTAAGAATCACTCCGTCAATCCCGATCTTCTCGTCAAAGGTACTTGCCACATTGACTGCATCCTGGCCTGTCATGGCATCTACGGTAAGAAGTGCCTGATCAATCTCAAGATTGGATGCAATCTCCTGAAGCTCCGCCATCATATCCTCATCTACATGAAGACGGCCGGCCGTATCCAGAATCAGAACATTGAAGCCGTTCTTCTTCGCATGCTCATATGCACCCTTGGCTATATTCACCGGCTTTTGATTATCGCCCATGGTGAATACTTCTACGCCCTGCTTTTCTCCGTTTACCTGAAGCTGCTTAATGGCTGCGGGACGGTATACGTCGCAGGCCACAAGCAAAGGCTTTCTTCCCTTGCTTTTCAGCTTTCCGGCAATCTTGGCCGCCGTGGTGGTTTTACCGGCACCCTGAAGTCCCATCATCATGAGAACGGTCACTTCGCTGCCGCCCTTAAGCTTGAGCTCTGTGGTATCACTTCCCATAAGGTGAATCATCTCCTCATGGACAATCTTGATCACCATCTGGCCCGGAGTCAGACTGTTCATCACGTCGGTGCCTACCGCACGTGCTTCCACAGACTTGATGAACTGCTTCACTACCTTAAAGCTTACGTCGGCTTCCAGAAGAGCCATCTTTACTTCCTTTAAGGCTGCCTTTACATCCGCTTCCGTGAGACGTCCCTTGCCTCGCAGGTTCTTGAATACATTCTGCAATTTATCGGATAAACTCTCAAATGCCATCTATAAATTCTCCAATATGTCCTGTAGCTGCCGAATCAGCTGTTCCTTGTCCGGCGCCTGTGTATCTCTCAGGGAATGCTCCATCTGTTCTATCCGGCTCTTGATGGTCAGGAACCGCTCTACCAGGTGCAGCTTTGCCTCGTACTCCTGCAGGATTCGATTGCACCGCTTGATGAGATCATGTACACCCTGCCTGCTGATGCCTCGCTCCTGGGCCACTTCGCTTAAGGTGTAATCGTTGAGAACCACGTCCTCGTATATCTGCTTTTGGTGCTCTGTCAGAAGCTCTCCGTAGAAATCATACAGCAGTGTCTGCTCTAAAAGCTTTTCCATGGTTTCCTCTTTCTGACGCAAAGTCCGCTCTTTTGCATACTTGCTGCGTCATCTGGGTGGATTTGGAAGTTGACTTTCAAACTTATCACCTGCCTGGATTATCATACACAAAAAAGGCGAGGGTGTCAAGTGTTTTTTCTTTACGAACTGTTGTTTGTATTGTTTCATCTTGCGTTATCTACAGTATTTCTGCGGCTTTTTTGCTTAGCGTATATTTCGTCTTATTCCCTGTTCTTCTGTATTTGTCACAAAAATTGTCACAAAAATTTGTTGTCAAGTACAAAAGTTTCTTACCTGCTACCCTCTCTGAATGTTATTAATCTCTCTAGCTGGTGCATGTGTTAATGAGGTATCATGGGGTATAAATCTTTGGACATAAAAAAGAGCCAGCATTTGACTCTTTTCGATTACAACATTTTCATATACTTATTACACAGCTTTCTTTATAATAGGGAATCAAAGAATCATGTGTTATAAATTTTAAATTCTCACATTTTGACTGTGCAAGCAGAATCCTATCAAACGGATCATTGTGCTTTGGCACATCATTTTTTTCTGATTCAAGAAGCGTTATTGCTTCATTTGACAGTTTTGCCGTATCGGCAATCGCCCACGAAGCAATATGGGTATCCAGCAATATTCTCATATCTGCTCTTCTCCAAACAACTCCAATATTTCCTCATTACACTCATCTATGTTATCCGGAATTTTGTACTTCCCATTTGCAATCCCTAATGTTCTTTTAGAAGTAGTGGAGGATAAATGCATCGTAAAAGGCATAGCCCTATCCTCTACGCTTTGTCTCGCAAATATTCGTACTGCTTCTGCAAAAGATGTACCCAGCTGCTTATATAACAGCTCTGCCTGTTCCTTTAACTCCGAATCCATCCTCACCTGCAATGTTGCCTCTTTCGCCATTACAAGCACCTCCTTTTCTTTTGAAAAATTTTCTGTGTATTATATTCATTAGCCGATTTGAATACGATTCACAATTTCATCTTGCTCCTGTTTCTTCTGACCTCGCAAATGTGTATAAACCTCTCGTGTCGTAATCTCAGAGGCATGTCCTAATCGAAATGCTACTTCTTTTTCATCTACCCCCGCCTCAAATGCCATAGTCGTATAGGTATGACGGATCTGATGCGGTGTAAAATATTGAAGCTTCACTGTTCCTTTCTGTTCTGCCTGCTCATTTTGCTTTTTTACGATTCTATGGATCAGGCTAATCACTGCAGGTTCATACCATGCCTGTCCATTTGCCTGCGTAAATACCAGATTATCAATCTCGCTAATCACACGGCCATAATCATCTACACGAGGAATCTTAATTGTCACACTCCCTTCCTTTTGTAGCTGCAGCCGTCTTTGTTCCTTTAAAGCACGAATAACTATTTCGTTTACCTTCACAGTTCGAATACCATTTTTACTTTTGGTACTTCCTATAGCAACTGTAAAGCCATATTCTTTCTTACGATAACGGTTAAGGGCTTTATTAATCGTTATCTTTGAATTAGAAAAGTCCACGCAGTCCCAGGTGATTGCGCTGGCCTCTCCGATTCTGGTTCCCAGATTAAATAGAATAACAAAGAAAGGATAATATTCTGCAAACTCTTCATCCCCTTTCAAAAAGTTTATTAGCGTTTCTACCTGTTCCTCTGAAATTGCTTCTCGTTCTCCTTTTCCAGCCTGAATAAAACGAATATTTTTACAGGGATTCTTCATTACTATATCATCATCCTCTGCTTCTGAAAAGAGTACTGACAGACATCCCTTCATATTGTTAAGTGTACTTTTTTTGTATCCTTTCTTCATCATATCATTAAAGAGCTTTTGACAATGAGTTTTTCGGATGCTTCTAATTGCCATTCTTCCAAGCTCTGTTCCCTTGACATGTGCATTGTAATAGGCTTGATAATTCATATATGTAGTTGCTTTTCTACCGGATTTTCCAGAGTTTTCACACCAACATTCAAAGTACTCATCCAGTGTCATCTTTTCCATATCTCTTGTGTAAATATTGTTATTCTCAATATCTATTGTAAGAGCGGCCGCTTTTTTGCGCAGAGTTATTAGGTCTTCATCCGTAATGGTATATCGTTTTCCATTTATCATTTTGCGAAATAGGTAGCGGTCATTCTTGGAATCGTAGTATTCACCAACTCGCAGTTTTCGGCCTTTTTTATCTTTTCTGTCCATAAATTCTGTCCTTTCTTTTTGATGATTTTTGGGGCAGAGAATCCCTGCCCCACGATTACTTGTAAAAATTTTGCCAAAACCATATTAAAGAGATATACTTAATTCATTCCTCAAAACTGTCCACATAATTGAGAAGAATTCCACGATTAATCCGGAAAGTTTTTCCTATTTTCCGTGCTGCATTGCATTCATGTGCCATCCGCCGGACAGTGTTCCGCCCAAGATTTGTAAGCTGACATGCCATGTCAACTGTGATAAACATTGCTTCTGAATTTTGGTTGATTCGTTTTTGCATAAATCCATTCCTCCTTAAATATTTTTAAAACCATTTTTTCATTCATGGCAATCGCCTTCTTGGCTCTGGAAGCTGACTTTTATAGACCGTTCAATTGTCTGCCCTGCCAGCTCAAACCGCCCATCAGCTAAACATTCGCCCCGGGCCAGCGACCGTAGTAGTTCTGTTAGATCCTGTCGATTCTTGGTACCAATCATATCCAGGATGCCTTTAATATCGCATGTCGCCGGACGAAAGTAGAGCCGGGTTGCAGCCTGTTGGAGCAGTGCTTTCTGTTCTTTAGAAAAGGTTTCTAGCGTTTGGGTCGCCAAAAACAATGAGATGCCATATTTCCGGCCTTCTCGCAGCAGCTGAGCCAGGATGGAATTTCTTTTAAGGCTCAAGTCCTGGAATTCGTCCAAGACGAGGTAAAGCGGTTCATTTCCGCTTGGGCCCCTAAAAGCTGCCACTCTCCACAAAAATGCCAACGTAAGTTCAACATAAAAAACCTGTGTGGGACGGTCAAATTCTCCAAAATCCAAAATTGTAATCTGCCCTGGGTATATGACCTCATTGATAACAGAGCCCTCTGCCTTTTCCCTAGCAAAAACCTGGTAAAACCGGTCGTACACGGACAAAGCCTCCCTATTTTTCGGATCCTGCAGCAACTCAGCACCAATTTGTTGGAATCCAGTTATAGCGTCAGAACAATGCATCACTCTCTTGATAGCCTTGCGCAAAGCCATCTTCTGCCGAACCTCCAGCCTGGAGACCGTAGCAAATACTCCGCTCAGGGCCTCAACCACATCCATCTCATCCTCCGATTCTCCATCTGGCCGTTGCAATGGAGTTAGCACAGGAAACGGGAATCCATGCTTTCTGATTGAAAAGTGTCGCACACATCCATCCTCCTGCATCGTATCCTGGGTACCATTGAAGCTTAGCATCAGTACCCGGCCGCCATCCATTGCGATGCCGTAGCTGATCTCTCGCAGGGCTGTAGTTTTCCCAGTCCCCGTTTGGCCCAGGATAAGAATATGGTTGTTGTTGGAATCGCCAGCGATATGTAATGAATGTGGGCCGCCAGTAGTTTTACCGATTTTGATCATCCAAACCGCCTCCTTTTGTCTCCATAATTTCCTTAAAGCTTAGTGTGCCAGGGCGATCCACCTTATCCCGAGCTAGCCGTATCATGCGAATTCTCTCTTTATAACCCATGGCCGTTATAATCTCAACCTTGGGAGTAAAATAGTTCCGCCCATTTTCTCCTTTTTCTGGGATTAAAAGCCCGGCCTCTGTCAACATTATTTTTGCATGCGTCATCCCTGCATTTCCTGTCAACGGCTTACAGAGAGCCTCGAAAAGAGCTGACGGTAAATAATAATAATGACAGTCAATATAAATAGCGGACTTCAAATCGTCGGAAGCAAGCCCCTCAACTTTGCTACGGTCAAAGACAGGTCTTGGTAGCCAATCCGCTGCATCAAAAAGCGCCTCTCGAAAAGCGTTCACATAATCATCTGGCTCTCCAACTGTATCCCAAACCTCTTCCAGCTTTTCCAGTTCTTCTACAAATGCTGCCTCATAACCTTCCATCTCATCTTCCTCGCAACCAGAAGTTTTAAGAAAATCTCTCAGGAAGACTTCTGCTGTTCGGAAAACATCCAACGGCTCACCACTTTGACTGATCAAATACCTGTTATCAGTCTGCAGCCAATGTAGGATAAAGGGACGCTCAATCTCTGGTAAAGTCTCAATCGAAGTCTCCATTGAGCCTTCATCCTGAATGTAGATAGCTCCTGCCATATTTTCAAAATATCGAGCTGGGATTCCGCCAACCGCAAGTACTATAATGAGGAGCGAATTTGAAGGAGTGGAAAGATCGATCTCCGACGCCCGTTGTGTCAGTTGCTCCAAATTCTCCAGCAAATAGCGCCCTGGTGCATATCGGAAGAATATCAAATTATAAGTCGTATTCACCAATGCCTTGCGGATTTCTTTCGGTGGAGCCGCTAAGGACTTCAACACTGGTCGTCCATAGCCCCGCATTACACCAAGCAAGGAACGAAGTTGTCTCTCATTCTGTACGACTACCAGCAGTGGAGCCTCCAGACTAATCCCCTCAAAGGATAATGCGGGATAAAGGGTTGCAACCGTTTTGAGCATCAGGATCCTCAAAGTTGCTGATCCAAATAGTGTCTCAAGAGTCTCAAAATATTCCTTAAGCTCACCCTGCATACGCCGTTACCTCCTTCCAAGTTAGCGCCTCTGGAAACGCAAATTGCAAGCTGCCATCGAGGATATACCATCCGTGAGCTCGCGGCAGCTCAATTTTTTCAGACAATTTGACTGCTTGCTCGATGAACCGCTGACGTAATTGCGCCTCTTTTTGACCCGCCCAACCGAAAGAAAGTCCGAGGGCTGTGAACTTGCGGTTAATGGTTCTGGGAACGACTTCCTTTAAGTCAAGCCAGAAATTTTTAGACCCTCCCTCTTCTTCATAAAATTTCACATTGAGGATGCCCGGATGCTCCTCAAAGACCGGAACGTACCGTTTGCAAAAGATTATGCGGAATGGTAAAATACCCTGGAGAGGTTCCCCGAACCTTTGTTGTTCGAGCCTCAATTTTCCGTCAGCTAAAACAATAACCTCCAGTTGTTTCAGATTTTTTTCCAAAGAAACATTTGCACGTATCTGCGCCTTCTGAACGGTTTCTTCAATCTGGATTGCAGATTTTTCTTTCTGATAGGCAACTTCGTTTATGTTCTTCTGGATCTGATAGTTGAGGGCGATCCCTTTCTCTTGCCAATGTTCTTGTATCTTAAGATTAGAGAGCGCCTCTGCTGTTGTAAGATTGTCACTATCCCCCTGTGGATACATAGTAGCTGGCAAAATTTCATTTCTATTAATCATAGATTCTCCTTCCTGCCCACATGAATCACAAAATTTTGATTACAAATTCTATTTTTCCCGCATCTAACCGAGTTGTCGAAAATATTTTTGTAAAACAGGTGGGCAATCTGCATGTCATCATTTATAATCTTCTTGAAAAGACATCGGCCGATTTATCCTCTCACCGACACTATAAATCAGACCGGGCGTTTTTCCTAGATTATTGACCTGCTTGTTTTTATCCAAAAATAGATCGGCGAATAAATTGATATTCAGAAAGGAAAATGTTATAATGAAAAATTTGGTTTTATTTAGCAATCTAAATAATTTAAAAACAGATGAATGCTTTCTCAATGATATATTAGCTATCTCCACAAATATCCCTCCGAATCTCTCTATATATGAAAGACCGCCGAAAAAAACACAGGAACATACATCAGAAGATGAATCAAAAAAATCCTCCATATTTGATCTATGTCTAGAAAACACCTTACCTTATCTTGAAATAATATTAGAAAGCCCTCATCACTCCCTAACATCTTTAGATTTAGATTCTAAAGAAATTCTCTTGACTAACTGCTGTTTGAGCGCATTACAGACATTTCGCTATCTGCAACAAAAAGATTCTTATACTGATCTAAAGGAATCATTAAATACATTTTCAGAAAATAACATGGACTGGGATTCTAATGGAATAAGCCTTTATAAAAGGCTCACAAAAAAGGCATCAGAAAATTCCTACTTAAATCAATTTATGTTGTATCAAACTAATAACGAAGTTCCCATGATTAGTGTCTATTGTAAAAACCTGACTTTGGAATTATTTTTTAATAATCAAAGATACCTTAGTTCGAAAACTATTGAGAAAAATAGGGAAAACACCCTTTTAAATAGACATTATGTGTTTAATTTAACGGAATCGCTTTCCCAATTAACAAAATACTCACGCCCTTCTCAAAAAGGAACTGACTATAATAAACTAAAAGATACAATCAACAAATTTCTTTGCGGACTAATACACGTGGAAAAATATTGGAATCCATTTAATAAAGACAATAATTCCAATCTGAACGAAGATGAATGGATATATTATCATAATCGGGAACTTATTTTCCATTCTCGGGCTATCCTCTCCTTTTTGTTCGATCCTTCCATTTGCATAAAAGAGAGCAATTTTGATAGCGTACATAAAAGATGGAATGACTATTTTTTAACATTTGCAGCCATTCCGCTTACTTATAACTTATCAATTCTAATTAAAAATAACCCTTCTATCCTGTACCATGAATATGTAACAATTAATGCAGCCTTTACTATACTGCTAAAAACCTTTTCCATTTATTTATTCAACAGCTGTGAAAAAGATCTTGATAAATGTTGCGAAAAGCTAACCCAAGAGTTATATTTCGCTGAAAAAAATACCGAACAAGGCAAACTATATTCGGAATTATTTTTTATGAAGGGGAAATATATTGTAAATTTGGAAAACATGGAAAAGGATATAGGCCCAACTCTTCTAATTCTTAAAGAAATGGATTGTTTAGATTTACGTAAATTTGGAGACAACTTAACAACTCTTTATCATATAATTCCTAAATTATATTTTGATCTTACTGATAATTTTAGTATGATATATAATATGCCGTATTCACCAAATAATACTAATAAACCTAATAAATCTATTTTTGAAAAGAAAACACAAGAGGCCAAAGAAACTACTGATAAAAATCTTCTTAAAAGTTTACAAAAAAGTATCGGATATGATTATTACTCTTTGCTAAATAGTTTTGTGCGATGAAACTGTTATAATTTTGAGTGAACACAAAGCCGCCTCGTCTTATTTTGCTACACTATTGGTACACTATTTTTCATCTGATAATGTTTTTAACCGGTCTAAAACGGCTTTTTCCTACAGTTTTTACTAATTTTTAAAATCAGGAATTATGAGTGAGATCTCTAAAAAATGTTAATTTCCCTAGAAAAAAAGGGATCACATCACTGTGATCCCTAAGAGGCGACAACCAGATTTGAACTGGTGATCAGAGTGTTACAGACCCACAGTTCCAAGCCTCGGAAGTGGCATAAAACCTGACTTTTTAAGCTTCCCTGTTCTGTTTGGTACATTATTGGTACACTATTTCCCTACGCAAAGCCTAAGCACACAACCGGATATCCCCAGCCTCTCCATCATAATAGTAGCTATGGTTAGACAAGCGTTCCTCCTGCAATACTTCTGTCCGGTTAATGTCTGCCACCATATGATCCAGGATTTTCGGATCACCCTCCATCTCTGCCGGAATAAAAATGGTTTCATGGCAGGAGGATGGCAGGATATAAAAGCTCCTTCCTCCTGCAAACTCCTGTAACAGCCTCCAGTTCAGTATCCCCGCCGCTCCATATTTTTTATCCCTGTTTGTAAGTACATACATGGGCGGCTCATTTTCATCCTTCTCCTTTTCTCCCTGCTCTTCGTTACAAGGGGCAAACGGGCACATCTCCTTTAACATCTCTGCCATGCTCTGGAATCGGTAGCCGTCCTGCTCCATGTTACATAGAGCCTGCTGATGCAGCTCCTCCCTGCTGATTCCATAAAGGCGAAGCAGCACCTCATTTACCTTGACATCTGCACTCCCCTTCTCTTTTAGATCCAGCCGTATGCTGTAAATAACGGATAAATCTAACATAGGGGTAGATATCAGGCTCTTTAACAGCTCCTGATTCCCTTCTGTGGAAAGAAGTACCGGATAAACATGCTCTTTCACATATTGCCAGTCTTCGATTCTCTCCACAAATTTCTCCATCTCCTCTAAGTATTCGGTATCCTCTATTCTCTCGCATACATCCTTTATACAGGCTTCCAGCTCCATCCCCTCCTGATAATTCCGATACAGCTCTTCCAGATAAATGACCGGAGTAACTCTCTCAGGATTATTCTTCTTTCTGGCACAAATTCCCTCCGGATGCCTGTTGTTCTTTTTCGTCGTCCTCTCCACCGTAACGATTCTTTCTTCTCCATAATGCTCCCGTAATGCCCTCAAAATATATTCCTTGAATTCCTCATAGTTCATTTTGCTATCCTCCTGCTTTTCTTTTTTCTCTTATTCTTTCTTCCCTGATTCTTTTTCTTTTATCTCTTTATCTTTTTATCCCTCTGTCCATTTAGGCCGCCTTTGCCGTTTTTGTCTTTGCAAGGGCACGCATCACCTGATTGTAAAGTGTCTCTGACATCTGGGACGGATTCTTAATCAGATATCTGTCCTGTACGGCTTCCATGGTTACTCCCGTCCGTTTCAGTTCTTTCTCCAAGGTATCCATCTGCTCCTTTGAGACAATGGGAGCTTCCTTTCGTTCTCTTGGGGGCTTATTCTCTGGCTCCCCCTGTTTCTTCTTTGCATAAAATTCATACACTGAAAGTCCTTTTTCGTTCTGAATGAAAAGGGTATCAATTTCTCTGCTGCCGCTATATGCAATAAACTGAACAGAAAACCGCTCCTTACAGCTAAAGCGTCCCTCCCTCTTCTCTATCCTCACCTTATCCGCCGGAATCCAGATAAAGGGAGCCGTATAAAGCTCCCTTCCAATCCCCCAGTTAAAGCAGGCTCTCTTAAAGGAATCGGATGCCTGGGATTTTTCTTTTTCAGCAGTTCCCGTGGTCCCCACATCCTGCTTGGCTATCCATTCTCCCGTTTCCCTGTCCCGTATCTCCACGGTACAGTATAGCTTCCCATCCATACACTGATGGCTTCTTTTCCAACCAAAAGGACCGAAGGTTTCATCTAAGATCTTCTGATCCACCCTGGCGTCCTTATAGAGAAGCAGACTTACCCCCTTCTCGCTGATGCTGGCAATGCGGCACTCAATTTCATCTGCCCGCAGGAGCCTAACAACTCCATTTCCTAGAGCTTTTACACTCGTACCTTCCGCTTCTTTTGTCCTTCCCGTTTCTTTTGTTTTCTCCATATTTTCTGATTTTCTCCTATCTGGTAACACTCCCCACTGTGCATAAATAACTCATTTTCCAACCACAAATAACATATATCTGTGGATCGATTTAAGCATTGTAAAAAATATTACCTTATTTTATGCGGTTTTTCCCCTTCCGCTTTATCCGGTTCCTTCTTCTAGGCCGCCTTTATCTGAAACCGTCGGGAGGAGGAAACCTTTGCATAATCCTGATAAATCTCCGGCCGTTCCTTTTTGATTTTCTCCGTATCAAGTCGGGTGCTTTCCACGTTGCTCCAGGAAATACGGAAGGCTTCACTCACTGCCTTTTCATGGTCCTTCATGCATAGCTTTACTTCCTGCTCTATCTGGCTCTGCTCCTTTTTAAGCCTGTCTATGGCCTCCACAATCGCTTCCCTTCTATGGAGCTTTTCATCAAAGCCGGAAAGCTTTAAGATATCAAATTTCTCCGCTCTTTTAAAATAGTGGTTCAGGACCGCATCACAGGCTTCGGAGCCGTCCGGCTTTGGCATGATTCCCTTCTGTACATGATTCTCCCAGAAATACTGCTCTACCTCTATCAGCTCACTGATTAGGGCATCATCCCATTCCAGCTTATGGTAAAGGAATTTCTGTCCAAGGATGACTGCGGCTATGTACCAGGTACGTTTTCCTGTAACGGCCATATAATGGTAGCACTGCATAAGATAGTGGAGTGGAATATTTCCATCCTTCCATTTATCTGCGTTATAGGCACTGGCCGTCTTACATTCCAAACCTGCATCCTCTCCTACAATCAGGCGGTCAACATCCGCTATCATAAAGGGATGCTCCGTACTGCGATACATATAGTTCGAGCGGCGCACCTTAAATCCGGTCGCCTCCATAAACCGCTGTGCCACGTAATCCTCCAGGTCATGTCCCTGACGGATGGATTCATTGTCAATCTCCTCCGATTCTGTGCATGTCTTATCCTGGTATACCTTCATGGAGCTACTGTAGGGATTTAATCCACAAATAGCGCCTGTATCCGAGCCTCCAATCCCCGTCTTGCGAAGTTTAAGCCATGCTTCCCTGCTCATCCCTGCTGTTGGTATTTTGGTATACATATCGATCTGCTCCTTTCTTCCGGACACAAAAGTAGGAGCATCACCGAATGGATGCTCCCTATCTTTCTTGTCTGTAAGTCTCTTCATTAATGGTCATAAATTATTATAAGTACGTATATACTAGCTCTAAGCTGCCTGTACCAACTGATAAGCTTTATCAATCATGGGATTTCCCTCCATGGTACGGCTGAAAAGATTTTCCTTATAATTCGCTGTCCGGCGCAAGGGCTCCGCATGGGTAGCAAAGTCGGACACCGCATTGATAAAACGGTAAGCGTTCTTTCCCGTGTCCTTTAAATCCGGAGCTTCAAAATACCGCTGTTTCATGTCTTCTCTAAGGCGCTTGATATTCCTTGCCTGCTGTAAGGTGACATCCTCCTCCATGGGGAGAAGCAGATTGATATATTCCATCACCTTTTGGTCTGTAAGTTTCTTCATCCTTAAGACTTCAAACTCCTTCCCAAGCTGATCCATGTAGTTCTGAGCCGTAAGAAGTGTCTCCTTTGCTTCTAAGAGCTTCCCCTTAATGTCTCCGGTATGAATCATGGACCAGGAACGCTTGGCTTCCCGCAGGGCAAGATTCAGGGTATTATTGCACACCACACGGATGGGTGTTACAGCTACCTTCACCGCACCGGAACCGTCATGGGTGTTGGAGAACACCAGATAGGGGCTGATACGTTCTCCTGAAATCATATACTCATGGGGCATATGGGCTAGGAGCCATACCTTCCTTCCCTCCATTAAGCTTCCGGCTGTCTCATAACGGACACCCTCTCCTAAAAGCTCGTCCGTAAATGCAAAGGCTTCCTCATTCTGGATTACCTTATAGCGTTCTGTGACCACTCCAAGGGTCTTGCGGTCACTGTCACGGATATTTACTTTATACCCCTGAACCAGTTCCTTCTGCTCCGTATACACCGGCTCCTGCAAAACCTTCCAGTTCAAGCCAGCCAGCTCCAACGCCTCCTTAGACGCCGGAGCCTCCAATACTCTAGTTCCCAGCCCGTGCCAGGGCGTTTCTCTTACATAAAACATGCTTTCAACATTTGCTGCCATATCATTCCTCTCCTTTCCCATCATTATTTTTTATAATCTCACCCACGACTATCAAAATGCTGCCAATAATAGTCCATATGATTGTCTCCAACTTTTTTTCTTTCTCCTTTCGCCTCAAACAATACTTTTAGGTTCCTGATCTTCACCGTCTGGAATATGGAAGCTTAAAGTAATAAAGGAATTCCATTTCCCATTACATCAAAAAAGACAGGCTCCTCTAAGTCCTGTCCATGCCCTTCCACACAAAAATATCCGGATCTGAAAATACCTCCATTGTCATCAATACTCCAAGCCGGTAGCCGTAGATAAACCGTTCCTGGGCGTAATAACTGCTCTCGCTTGCCATGGTATCCATCAGCTCTTCGAAAAGCTCCTTTTCCTTCTGCCCCAGCTTTTCTTCCAATTCATCCTGCAGCTTGCTGCCTTGTTCCCAAACCCTTTGGTGCTCCTTACTTCTTTTTCCTACATCTGCCTCTACCCGAAGGGCATCATTGGCAAATGCCTCTAAAATCCTCTGCATGGCTTTCTCCGTTTGCTCCTCCTTCCCATCTTTATGTATATCCTCCTTCCTTACAATAATTTAGGCAGAGAGCATCTCACCCTCTGCCTGTTCATGGATATAATATATAACTGACCGCACTACTTTTTGCAGAAATCCATTGCAGCCTCTACAACAACATAAGCCGTTCTGCATAAGATATACTGACTAATTTACATGTACTTCCTCCACCTATATTCTTTCATCTCACAAAATTTTGATATAACTCATTTAATTTTTCAACAAGTTCATCACCGTGAAGTCCTATCACATCATCATAGCAATTCTCCAAAAAAATACAGCCTCTTTCTGTAACCATCCGTTCATTCAAAGAAATGCTACTGTCTATACCAATTTCAAGCATTTCTTTTCCATCCTCCGAAAGCAAATCCTGCTTTTCAAGAAACAGAAATACTAATTTAAACTTATCAACTATCTCTAAAGAATTTTCTCCTGCATCAATATGCCATTGAGCCTTGTCAAAAATCTTCATCTATCAATCCCTTCTTTCTATTCTTGTATGTACCTCTGGTGGTATCTCGATAAGGTTGCCCTCATAATCCCGGATATAATTTCCCCCAGCTTCTCGAATACGTAGTTCCTTCGCCGTCTGAGCCGTTTTATCCGCTGTTTTTGACGTTACTTCTATAGAATCAACCACTTTTTCATCTTTTGCTACAACAAAATCAATTCGTCTCGCCTCACCAGTCACTGTATCCTTAACGATTGTCCCATTTTCATTGCGAAGATAAGCCTCTGATATCACGGAATATCCTTTCTCCAAGGGATATTGCCTTTCTAGTTCTTCTTCCACATCATGCTCTCTTTGCAGGCCGTCTAATTTGTTTTTAATAGCTGAATTCACTTCTTTCGCCAAGGGTGCATCATAATCATCGGAATGAACATCTGCTTTTTCTGCTTCTTTTCCCAAAAAACTGTTTTCAAAGCGATTGCTAATCTTATCTACCGCATCTTTAAAAGAATTCATTTCGATCATATTTTACCATGCCTCCCTCACAGAATCTATCCAATTCTTATAAATGCCTCTGCGGATTTCATTTTCATCCTTTTGCAGGCTCATGTCCTTCATAAAGCACTGACTAAGTGTAAGAACCACATCTTTTTGCGCATCAGGAAACATTTGGAGCACTATCTTCTCCAGTTCTTCTGTCAATTCCTGATTATCATGCGCACTTAGAACGGAATTCTCTATTCTGTTCCGGCTCTCCAAAATATCGGTAATTATTTTTGATAATCTCCTGAACTTACCATCCTGCCATAATTCCAAGCTCCCAGTTTCTTTGTATTCTTCTATTAGTTCCTCAACAAATTCCTGGTTCTCCGTAGAAAGTCCCAAAGCTCCTAAGCCCTTTTCTATCTCGGACACATCAAATTCCAGAGGTTCATCTACTCTTCCCTGAATCAAAAAATGCATAAGCTGTAACCGACAGACATTTAGATCCGCTGGTTTTTCACAAGGTGTAAAATGATATTCCTTCTCTTCAATCTCACATTTATCAATCTGTACCAGAACTGGTTCAATCCAATCATTTTGGTACACTGCAGCTACGCCCTGCTTAAGCTTTGCCAGTTCTTCTATCTGTTCATCATTTAAGCCTGCTGCGTAGCCCACAAGCTCCCTATCCGTTCTGTCTGGCAGACGCAAAATAATCTTTGTATTTGTATTTCTGATGACTGACATATCAAGCAGTCCCGGAGACTGGTCTGCAATGATAAAGCCTTCTCCGTAAGTCCGCATTTCTGCTATCGAATTTGCCAGCAGTTCTACAGATTTGCCTAATAGGTTGGCTCCTTCTGTTGATTGTTCTGTTGAGGTCCGTTTTAACAGATTGTGAGCTTCCTCCAATACCGTAATATGCGACAACGAACGATTCATCTTTCCAGAATCCATGCGATATTCGTTGAGCTTCATTACCAGAAGCCCCATAATCAACGACTTTGTTTCCGTTGAACCCACACGGCTTAAATCTACAATGACACTTTTATCAAACAATTCGGAATCAGCTAAATCGTCAGAACAGAAAATCTGTCCATTCAGCCCATTGGTCAAGGAACGGACACGCGTCAGCAAGGCCCCAGAATAATCGCCCTTGCTGTCCGCAGAGTACTTGGAATCATTGATAACATTTTCAATCTGTTCTAAAAGATCCACAAAATTGGGATACTTATCCCCTTTCTCATTTTCAGAAGTACTGATATTCCATCCTACAGCAATGTAAGCTTTCTCCATAGCTTCTTTTAAAATTGCAGGCATAGCTGCATACATAGGCCAGCAGACATTGAAAATCTCCACCAGGCGATCCAGATGCTCCAATACATGAACTCCTTTGGGGAAGCGGAAGGGATTGATTTTTAGCAACTGTGCCACCTTGAGGTTCGTTCCGTAAACCGCAACATCTACAAACTGGCCAAAAATGTGTTTATATTCACCTTTTGCAGGCTCCACAACAAGAAAAGGAATTCGATATAAACTATGTAATTGCTCCAACATCTCATAGACCGTATTACTCTTTCCTGAACCAGTTGAGCCCGTAACAAAGGTATGCATAGTCAATGAATCGCTATCCAGTCTAACCTCTGTATTTGTCTTGCTTCCCATGCTGAATACTTGACCAAGGGTAAATGTCCTACCGGTTACTTTCCGGTCATACTGTACTACTTCCTTGCCAAAATCTGCATGTTCAATAACCGGAAAACCACAGACGGATCTACGGGGCAAGCCCATCTGAATTGCCAGCTCATTACCGCTTACAAGAGATGCTGCCGTTACTGCCATCCTTCCTGTATTGGAGGGATAGTTAAAAACAGGATGAATAAAGTTTGTAAGGTATGCTCTTAAAAGGGGAAGTTCTTTTGTCTTTTGCCGCCCCCAAAAGTTAATTGCTGATGTCTCAATCCCTGATTGTTCCCCTTTCATCAATGCCTTATAAGTTCCGGCTGCCATTTCAGCAGTCTCCTGGGTGTCAGAGAGTATATACGCCGCACATTCCCACATTCCCACGCTTTCACATTCATCAATCCGTTTTAATTGAAGCTCAATCTTTTCCATGGTGTCTAACAGATTTTTATTTTGCATAGTTAGCTGCATCTGATTAGAAGAACCAGAGGTAATTCCTTCTGTGTGCGCTTTATTCTCTGATTGACTTTCAGAGGTACCATAGCTCTCACTCTGTGTTCTTGACTCGTTTACTGTATCACTGGTAGAGGTTGATGTCCCACTTCCATAGGTTTTGGGAATTACACTACTTAGGCCAGCCTGTCCTATAGTAATAGCTGCTGCAGCCGCAATGCTTGCGCCTCCCGTCAAAGGAGCGGTAGCCAGGCTTGCAACACCAAGCGCCACGCTTCCCAGCGTTTTGGCTGCTGTAGCAAAGGTATCCGGCTTTGACACAGACTTACTTTCAGAGCTCCCCTTTTGATGACTGGTTCCCTTTTGCGTAGAAGTGTTCTCGGAATAGGATTTGCCGGTAGTTGTCCCATGAGATAATGCATCCGAAATACTTAATGCAGTATTTGTTCCATAAGACAATTGCATATTGGCAAACGGTGACAGTTGTGTATAAATCGTTTCATACGCTTTTCTTGTCTCTTCTAACTGCTCTGCTGGAGTACTTTTCGCTAAAACAACCATAGTATATGACTGTCCCTGCATAGCAAGCACAAGCTTTTCTAAACCTTGAATAAAGTTCTCATTATCTTTAAACTCATCATCCTTATTTTTTGCCACACATGAAATAGATGCGATATTCTTTGCCGCAATGTTGGACAAAAATTCCTCTGCTGAAGAATCTAACAAATCTTGAGTTTTAACTCCTGGGAACTGCCCGCACAAGGCATTTCGTAAAGTATCCTTCAACGATTTTGTTGTTCTTTTGTCATCCAGTGAACGAACTCCCATATAAAACTCTGTCTTCTCTCCATCACTGTCTGCAATGAGAAAAACACCGCAATTTAGATTTTGCACAGCATTAAAGACAGATGCAAACTTATAGGTCGCATACTCACGATTCTGATAGACCATTTCTGTAATCCGAAACAGTCTGATATCACTGATATTTTTCAGTCTGTCATCAAGAGGGACTATGTCCAACTCGGTTAGACGATAAAGATATTTTTTTAATACAATATCATCTACCAGTCTGCTTGCCTCCTTTAGATTCGTTTGAAGCTGTTCAACAGCAGGCTGTTCTGACTGCTGATTTACTGGCAGTTTTGTTTGAGCAGAAGGCTTTGTCCGCTCTGCTTGTCCGAGAATAACTGTATCACTCATGCTTAACTCCTCTCCGCAGTACCTATGTAAACGGCAGCTCCACCAATAATCGCTCCGGCTGCCACACCGCCAGCTACTGTCACTCCTGCTGCATATGCCACTGTTCCTCCAACAGTGGCACCAACAACAGCGCCTGCCGCAATCTTGGCGCCACGGTAATTGCCTTCTAACTGGTCTTTTCGCTTTTGTTCCTGGTAGCTTAAGGTTTTTGTATTGCTCTTACTTTGTTTTGATTTAGATAGCTTGTCTTTTTCTACAGTTCTTAAATAGCGGACTACTTCTTTTAAATGCTTGATTCTTTCAGGGGAAAAATTATTAACTACTTGCACCATTAATTCTGCCATATAATCTTCATCCCATAAAGATCTATCTGTTTCAAAATCTCGTCCATCGTGTATATCGAAAAGACCCTCTATAAGTTTTACTTCTCTCTCCATTTCCTCGAATTCGGAAAACGTCGGATCTACTAACAAACTATTTTTCATCATAATTCTAATGTCATATATACTATTAGATGCTACTGCCTCATAAAATGCTTTTGGTAATGCCATAATGATACCTCCTTAAATTTCCAATATAGATTCTACTTCCGTCTGAATTTTTTCTAGCCACGTAAGCTTAGATTCGGATTCTTTAATTCTTTCTTCCGCCTTTTCTTTATTTGTTGCATAGTCCTTAAGCTCCTTCAATTTTTCTTTAAGCTTCTCATCTAATTTCCCAAACTCTGACCTAAATAGTTCTGCTATTTTCTCCGACTGCATATCTGCATACTCTTTGGCATTTCTTCCATTATTATAAAGACCGCTTTCAATTGGACTAAAAAACTCGTGTACAAGCTCAGATGCCTTTATGTATTCTACATTCTTATATTTTGTTCTGTAATATCCACTTTCCTGAAGCCAAGTCCAAGGTTTGTACCATTTCTTATCTGTATTTTTTACCCATTCTTCTCCATCTTCAACTTTTTTTGTCTGAATAAACCTCTCTACACCAATAGAATCTGCCGAGATAATGCTTCCACCCATAAGCTTTAAAGGATCAATTGATATTTCTGAAATTTCATTAATATTAATATCTTCCGTTAGAGATATCAGTTTCCTTTTATATTCTTCTAATAATCTCTCTCCTGTAGAAATTAGCTTCTGCCTAATCATTTCATCAAGCTCTTCCTGAAAATCCGGTTCCAACTTTTGGGCGTATTTTTCTAATCGTCTATATTCATATTGAGCCTCATCTTTACTCCACTCTTCGCCTGCTTTTTCTTTAATTCTATTTTGTATATTTATCTGGAATTTTTTTACAATTCCATCAACTATATTTTGTGTTTCGATTTTTACTTTTTTAACTGCATCATTCACTGCATCATCAAATTTCTTTGCTCCTTCTATATCTTTGATTTTCTGCTCAATGCTATCAATCATTTTTATGAATTTCTCACGTTCTTCCTGCCTCCTGGCTAATTCGCATTTTGTATCTTCAAAACACTTGGCCTCATCTAAATTATGTCTAAAGGCATCCACAATATTTTTAATCTTTGCAGTTTTCGCATACTTTTGCACATACTGGCGAATAGCCGCTTCCACAGAGGGAACACCCGTATGAATCAAAGCCTGTTCATTTTTCTCGTTACTTTTCTCTGCCTTGGAAAGTTCATCTTTAATCTTCCCGGAAACACTTCCAGGAAGAGTTGCATAATTTTCTAAATAAAACTGTTCATTTCGATTTAGCTTTTTTACCTTTAGCTCTGTCTCATCCATAGTATCTTCATCTAACTCTACTCCTTTTTCTATCAGCCTGATATTAAGAGCCGGAAGTGCCGCTGCTGGAAACAAATTCGGATTTTCGATACCATGTTTACTTAAGTACTCACGAACACGGTTCAGCATCTGTTGTGTATCACCGTCTTCTTTTCTTCTATCATCCATTTTGCTTACTACAAAAAGAAATCTGTCCTTTGACTGCTTGCCGCCTACCGACATACTTTCAGCCACACGCTTCAATAGGTTATCATCATCCACTGAGCCAAAAGTTCCTTCCATTATATAAAGTACAAGCGATTTTGAAGATGTGCCCAAAAATTTACTTTGCACCTTTTCATGTTCTGGATCACGAGCATTATTAGGCCCCGGCGTATCAACTAAAACAAGAGAAACATCCTCTGCTGTAACAAACGGGATATTCCCAACAGCTTTTATCATTGACACACTTTCATCTCCATTAAGTCTTTCCATAGTCTGATAATTCAACGCTTCGTGGGTCTCAATCAAACAATTTTCCTTGTTGTAAACTTCTGCCTGCCATGTATCATTATCATTATCTTTAAGGCGTGTAATAATTGCCGTACATGCCTCCTGTTTAGAAGGCATCAGCTTATCACACAACATGGCATTGATAAGGGTTGACTTCCCAGCACTCATAGTGGCTACTACACATACTTCAAAATCACTGCTTTTTGCATGCTCAAAAGCGCTTTTTATCTCCTCAGCTCGCAGCTCCTCAAATGGCCCCTCCTGAATCTTTTTGAAAACCTCATCAATCAATACCTCTTTATCCGAAGTCTCCTTTGCCGGCTTTCGCTCTAGCTTTGCTGTAAGCTGCCCTTTTTTATATGCTTCGGTAAAAACTTCAGTTAAATCTTCATAATCTAACAGTGTGCCATGGAATACAATTTCAAAGTCTGTGTCGTTATATTCTTCTACCAATAGTTTCGGCAGATCCTCCACCCACTCCTGGAAGCGAGTTCCCGGCGCACTCCTTTCTCCCAGGTTACTGTTCTGTGCCAATTTTTTACCTTCCACAGTAATCTCTGTCTCCAGCTTATACGGATTGTACTTAATAAATACTTTTTTCATACCATTCCTCCATATAGTATTTTTTCTAAATAGTAAATTCCACAACTTTTATAAAGCGGATCTATTTGCATATCTTCTTCACTCTTTGCCACATAATATGGAGACAAATCATATTCTTGTTTTCCAAACTTCTTAGAATACAAAAGATATTCGTCCTCTTCATCCTCTGTCAATATATCTCCGTATTCTTTCTTTTTCAGTAGATATGCAAAATAAGCAGATATAGGGCAAACTATCGGATTTTCATAGCCAATCGCATTTAAATCTTTTTTTACCCCTTCTATGCTTGCCTGTATATTGTCCTCACTCCTAAAATCATCCAGCTTATTAAGCACAAAAATGACTTTATCTTTGGGAATATTATCAGATACCCATTTTATATGTTCCAATTCTTCATCTGTTCCCAATTTATTTGCATTTAAAATACAGAGCAAAATATCATATTTTTCCTGTATCAATGCTTCTCTGGCTATCTTCCTGTGCTGCCTGCTCATAGATGAGTTTACTCCTGGAGTATCAATGAGACACATCCTTGGTGTCTGCTTATAGGAACACCGAAAATTCGTTGCCATAGATATTGAATTTTGCCAATCATATTTCTGCAGCTCTTCTTCCTTCGCATCTAAGTTCAATTTTGGTGTTTGTAAAGCAACCTGATTATCTTCATAGGGTTTATTATATATAAAACAATTATTTCCTGTGCAAACCTCCTGAGATGTTCTGGCAACCTTTTTTCCCACTAATGCATTGATAAGGGTTGATTTTCCTGCGCTCATATTGGCCGTAACCAAAATTTTTGTCACAGGCTTTTCCAAAAATTCCTGGTTTTTTCTCCAGCAATAGATTAGTTCTGAAAACACTTTCACCCCAAATGGTAATGGTTTTCCATGATATAACGACTCATATAATGTATCCAAGCTTTCATGATATGCTTCTGTAATAAATGTTTTAAGTTCCTTCAAAACAACCCGTCCCTTCTTTTCATCATTGAAGGCACACAGAAATAAACAGTCTATTACAAAGGCACACCGTAAAGAAAATAATGAAGTATCTTTACTATAAGTCATTTTACGTTGAAAAATGCGCTTATATTGTTCTAATATAGCAGTTAAAAAAATGTCTTCCGGTGCATATTTTAGAATGAAATATTCCAATTTTTTTAGATATGCTTCTCTTAGTTTTCTGCTTTTCAATAACATAGGATGTCTCTGAAAACATAAGGAAATTGCCATTTTCTCTTCCAAGCTTTTTATCCTTAGCATCTCCTATCTCCTCCAAATATTTTTAAATCACCTTACTACTTATCTCCTTCACCCACTCCCCCTGGCTCCGAAGCCACATATCAATCCCATCTCCAAACACCTCCGCCTGTATCTCCCAACCTTCTTTATCCTTAGACAATACCTTCGCTGTTGGCAGCTTGTCCAAGATCGCACTCACATCATACCCCACATATTTAAACTGAATCCGCTTAAGCTTCCCACCATACATAAACTGTATCCGTTTCCGGAACTCTCCTTCTTCAAAACGGTCTCTGTAAGGAATCTTAAAATGCTCCTCCAATATCCGGCAGTTTTGTATTCGATCTATGCGGTAAATCGTAGGATACGGATCTTCTTTGTAAGGTGCCTTCTTCCCACTGTCTGTATCTGTTATGTAGGCCGCCAGATAAAAATAATACTCCGAAAACATGACAGCCGCCGGCTTCACCTTCCGAAAAACTGTCTTATTGTCCTTTGGCCTATAGTATTCCAGTTCCAGATACCAGTTTTCCTTGACAGATCTCCCTATCTCCCACAGCACATCAAGAGAAGCTGGTTTATGGCTCAGCTCCGTATAATGATACCTCTCATTTAAAAGAAGCTCTTCTACCATCCTCCGGTTCTGCTCCGGCAGACAGCACTCCAACAGCTTGTCCAGCATTGCGTTAATCTGAATCTTTGTGAAAGCCCTGCTGTCCAAAAGGATCTTACACAATGCCAGCACCTCGGAATTGGAAAGAGCCATCTGGGAGCTATGTTCCAGGCGGTAGCCGTTTTCCTTATGGTCATAAATCACATGGTTCAGGTATCCTGTATCAAGGCTTTCCCTCTCCACAAAATCACGAATCATTTCAATGTCCCTCTGGATACTGCGCTCGCTAACTCCAAAGTGCATAGCCAGCTGTTTCTTGTTGAGAGTCAACCCATTTGCCAACTGTGCATAGATAAATAAAAGCCGTTCATTTTTGCTTCCCTGCTCCATATCCGCTCCTCCTAAAAATATCTCCTACTTGGTTTATGAAGAGCCTTATACTCTTCCTAGAACCGCATCCCGGCAAAGCTTGAAATACTTTTTCCCTAAAGAAATATTTCTTGAAAAGATAACCTTTTTCTTTTTAGGTTTTTGCACAGGCTTCTTTGCGGCATCTTCCATTTTCTCTATAATCTCATTACAGGTCTCCCATTCTTCATCCAGCCTCTTTCTTCTGTAATCGGTAATGGCTTGAAGGCTCTCCCTCTTTTGATTGCGCATTTTGATTACCTTGTAATGTGATCCTATACACCCTAGATTGAAAAATATTGTGAAAGCGGCTGTAAGAACTGCTCCTTTGCTAATTCTCTCCATTCTGATTTCCTCCCCTAAAGCATTTCATGCTTTCTGTACTTTTTCCATAAAGCCTCATCTACGTCAAGCTTCATCTGCATTTCTTCAACTCTGTTTTCCAGATAAGCTTTCTCTATCCGGTATACGCGTTTCAGACTGAAATACTGCAATATCATACATACCATATTTACTGCAGCCGTTACTGTTACAAAAAAAGCCAAGAACCTAGTTATCTTCCATTTGACATTATTCATGGTGTCCTCCTGCATTTAAATTCTTTCTTTTATTATACAATTCGCCTTAGACACTTCTTGTCCATGCAGGAAAATTTTTCAATATTATTTTGAGCCACAGCCTTTTTCAGGCTCCAGCAAAGTAGTTTTCTATATCCGATCTCTATTTCAGCTACATCTATTATATTATTTATACGCACGATATTCAACCATATATTTCTTATAAGAAACTTATTTGTTAATGGCAGATTTTAAAATAAGCTTTTTTTAAATGAGTTATTTTTAAGGAGGATATCTGCTAAAATATGAAAAAGGAGAATTTTGATTATGATACGACTGCGTATATTAGAAATATTAGAAGAACAGGGACACACCAAGTACTGGCTGTACAAACGGATGGATATGATGAGCTATCGGAACTTTAAAAATATCATTGAAAATGAAACCTCCGCTATCCGATTCGAGACACTGGAAAAGCTTACTCGCATCTTACAAGTTCCGGTGGGAGAATTATTTGAGGAAACACAAGAAAAACGTTCCTAGAGGCTGGTCCTGATACATAAAAGACTGGTCTCTTTCTTTATCCTTATAACCCTTACAAAACAGCAGGTATTCTAACAAAAAATAAACCACTGGCGGCTTTCTTTTTGTATGTGCCGTCAGTGGTCTATTTTTAAGTTTTATACAATTTAAAACGATATTTAGAAAAAATTCTCCTGCCCTACATAATCCAAAACCTTATTACATAATTTCCGGCTTAGCCTAATATCACTTGCAAGGAGTATCTCCAATATTTTTCTTATTTCTTCTGCTGTAACAATACCTTCATCAAAAGCCTGCATCAAAACGCCCAATGTCCCTACATATTGAACAGACATTTTCTTTGCCACGCCTCTACCTTTGCGCTCATCCAAAAGGAGTAGATCTGCTTTCTTCTCTCCATATAAGATCAATGATTCGCTCTCTCCGGCATCTAATCCCGTGACATTCCTCAAGATATTGACTGATTCCGCATTAGATACTTTTTCCACTGAAAGGAAAGAGCAATGTAGAATTGCTTTTCTCTCGTCCTCATAATCCGCATTGGCTGTCAATTCATCATAAACTGCCTCCGGCACCACAACCTTTTGATACAATATTTTAAGCAGATCCAGTTTCCCCGCCTTTAACAAAGAAAGAATCGGCGTTGTATCTGATATTACAATCATTTTTTAACACCTGCCAGTCTTTTTACAGTCTGGATCTCTTCCTCAAACTCCTCATCTGTCATATCCAAATACGGAATCCCCAGTCTGCCATACAATTCAATGAGTTCCATTTTCCGCATCCCTAACAGCTCTGCCGCTCGTCCATGCGATATTGTATTATTTGCAATGCTTGGGTACAGTAAAAGGGCGTTTCTCATAACCTCTGTTGTATCATCCAGCACATAATCCTTTGCGGGGGATGGTAGTTTTATTTCAATACTTGCCATTACCATAAACTCACTCCTTTCAGCAATCATTTGATACTTTTTTTCATTATATCGTTAATTTTTAATTATTACAACAGAATTTATATTCCTCCTTCTCTTGTCTCACATCCATTTATATCCAGTTTATTTTTGTCCAGCCGCAAATTTCTCAGTCACATTCAGCTACTTTTTTATTCTCAATATCTTTTAAGTAATCCTCCATATGAATCTCTGCCTGCTCACAAGGAAATGCCGAACACACATACACGGTGCACTCTTTCCTCAAAATCCTCGCCCTTCCCACGCACTGCTCCATTTCGCTCTCCAGCGCATACATTTGAACCTCCCTAAGCAGCGGCTCTTTATAGGTGGTAAGAAGAAAACTGCATTTTTTATATGTTACTCTCTGTGGCCTGGGCCTCCTATCCTCCTTCCGATTCACATCCGCATCCAGATAGCAGGCAATTAGCTTATACGCCTCTTCTGCCTTAAAGGGTGTCCCCACAATCCCTATGCTGTGTCCCTCCAAAGAATTTACGCCGATTGCATTTCCAAAATGTAACCCCTTATTATTCATTCCCGAAACGCCCTGTATGCTCCTGCTCTCTTTAAAGGTAATAATCTCCGGCCGTGCCGTTCCCAACAGTTTCTTTACAAAAGAAAAGACCTGTTTTTTATCCGACAGATCTCTTCTCCCCAGTGAATGGTAGGTGTACTGTATTAACCTTCCTTTACATGCCGCTTTCTTCTCCGGATAAAAGTAGACCTCCATCCGTCCTCGAAAATAACTCTTATAAATGTTCTCGTTTAATGTAGCCGACAGCACAATATACTTCATCCGGCTCATCTCCTGTGGACAGAAATATTGAATGACCATCTCTCCTGATTCCCTGTCCGGATTCTTTACAAAGGCTCCAGCAAGGCATAGATCATTGATGTTATATCCTCCTGCACATTCCAGCTCGCTTAACTGTTCTTCTGTAAGAGGCGGCACATAGGGATTCTGGGTTATTCTTTTGTATTCTCCCGTTTCTGCTTTCAGTATTTCCAGTGCAATATCAGAATAGATGGGAACTTTCTTTTTCCCTAGCTCTTCCAGGCATTGTTCCGAAATCTTATAGATTTTATTGAAAATCTGTAACTGCAGGATATCTTCATCAATGATAACGGTGTAACCCGTTAAAACTTCGGGAGGCATCTGGAGGAAATACGCATGCGTAGTAACAACGATCCGTTTTCCTTTCAATGCTTTAAATCCCTTTAGTAAAAGCCCACATGCTTCTGCCACCGCCCGTTTATCCGGATCGTCCTTTATCTCATTATAATATTCCCCAACAAGCTCCTTTGTTTTGTTATGAAGTCCCCTGCTGTGGGCCTCTGCAATATCTTCCTGAAGCTCATTCGGGAAAAAGGGATTCCCCTGGGTGCTGATTGTCATAAAAATATCTTCCTCGTTGATTCCCGCTCTTCTCATTCTTTCCGCCACCTCTTCTTTCAGCCGATTTGTGGGTAGCGCTATGATAAATTTTTTCTCTGGATATTTTATAATCAAATCAATATAAGCTTTGGTTTTCCCAATTGCTGTCTGTGCCCGGATAAGATGCATCCCAAAAGCACTGCTTAAAAACGCTTGTTCCAGATTTTCTTCCAGGCATTTTCTCGCCTCCTCCAAAGAAAAATATGTCTCTTTTTCTATATAGATCTTCCGGTCCATTGCAAGGGTGTCCACTATGGTTCCTGCATGATTACATTCTTGGTAATATGGGCAAAACTCCTCTGAACACCTTTGCGGATGGTAATCTGCCATATAGCGAATATCCTTTTCCCACTTCTCATAGGTTGCTCTGTCATAGTACAATTCCAATATTTCAAGGAAATGCTTTTGACCGCCCACAATGTGTCTGAGATTGGTAAGAAGGGCAAAACGGGTATTATGCTCCAACTCTCTGCCGCCATTAAAATCATTTAAGAGCTGGCAGTTGCATTCCCCTCCTACGGATAATCTCCGTTTCTTTACTTTGTACGTAAGGCCTTGGTGCAAATCCTTTTTCTCTAATATAAAAAATGCCGGATTCGTGGATTCTCCTACTGTATGTATAATAGCCTGCTCCATGATTCCGGCATTTTCTCCATACAGCGGAAGATGCTCCATAAGTCCCATTGCTGCCGTATTGTTGTATGTTAAAATTTCATACCTCTTGCAAAAATTAAAAATGTTTCTTTTTCTGCTCTCTCCCCTGCTCATGGCCTCATAAAAAGGAATGAGAAATTGCACCAAGGCCAAACGTGCATTCTCGTCCACATAAATCAATTCCTTTCCACCTAGAAACAGCCGATCTGAATTCTTGCAGGCAGAATCACACTCTGGAAATATTTTATAGAGCATGGCTAAAACTATCTTTATCACAAACTCATCTTCTATCAATGCCTCATGTGCAAAAACGACCCGAAAACGTTCTTCTTTTTCAGATGAACTATAAGTATGGTATGCAAAGGCTATGGGAAGCTCTAAGGAATCACATTTTCTTTTTATCTCCTGAAAGCTGCTCCCATGGTCAAAGTCTAAGGCAAAGACCTGCATGGCCGTACAGTTCTTCGCCCCGATACCTCCCACCAAATGCCCTGGAATGATTGCATGTCCATGATTCCCTACCAAATCAGCCAGGTTTCGCAGGTCTATTTCCTGCCATCCTTTCGCTGCACTATACTTTACCCGTACAATATCTTTCGGTTTTCTGTTATAAGATTCTTCATCTAAACTCACATATACTTTCATAGTCTTCTCTTTCTCCTGCCTCGCCCTGCATGGCTTTGACTCTTTTTACTAGAAAGTAACTGCTCTGGTAACAATCTAATAAATCAAGCAGGTAGGAGGAAAATGCTATGCTGAATCAATATCCGGATATTATGAGTGTATGGGACGTTTCAGAGGTTCTCTGCATTGGGAAAAATAGAGTGTATGAATTACTGGAAAAAGGATCCATAAAGGGCTTCCGAATTGGAAGAGTATGGAAAATCCCCAGGGATGCTCTGCAGGATTATATCCTGACCCAGAGCCGGTTAAAATGACTATCCGCCAAAATATCTAAGCTACTCTTAGGAATTTAGATATTTCAGCACACAAAAAATAAAAGCATGTCATATAAAGATTTTCCCACCTTATAGACATGCTTTTATTCACATGAAAATTTTCGAGATTAACATTTTATCGGAAACTCATAAGCCTCTAATAATATTTAAATAGTCTTGCCTTTGGTCTACAATAGCATAAATTGTGACTTCTTTGCTTTCGTCATTTATTTTATAAAAGACCAGATTCTTTTCCAGAATCAGGACTTTGTAGCCCTGTCTGCGCAAAACTCTGTAATGCGGATCGGAACCGATATAAGGATTTTCTTCAAGAGCCATGATTTGATGTTCTATCTCCTCCATTTTTTTCAGAGCAACATCAGCTCCCCAATTTTCCGCTATATACAAAATAATCTGACGTAATTGGGAATCCGCCGTGTCTGTTCGCAATATCTGATACGTACTCATTGCGATTCTCCCTTTAATAGAATACGTAAATCATCAAAGGTCTCCTGCATCGAAGCCACTCTTCCATGAGCTGCATCATCCTCTGCCTCGGCAAGTATCTCAAGCAGCTCGATTCTGGCCTTCATCCGTTTGTATTCTTCATAGGCTAATGAAACAGTGTCTCCACGTCCGTTCACGGTTATAATAACTGCTTCTTTATTCTCCCTGCAATGCTTAGAAATCTCGCTGTAATGATTCCTCAAATCCGCTGAGGGTCGTATTGTTTCCTGTAACAACTGCATTGTGCCGCCTCCTTTCATAGTCATATTATATCTCGATTTGACTATAATGTAAACAAATATCTTGGAACCCTATTACCCTTTATCAAAATAAAAGCATGCCATAAGGAATTTTCCACCCCATAGGTTAACCTTAGCTTTACAACACGAAGCGTTCTTTTATACGGTGCGCCCTTTGGATACACCCAAAGAGCACACAATACTACAGTTTATGCCAATATTTTTCTGATTCATGGAACACGCCTAAGACATAAACAGTCTTG
>NZ_JAYMNS010000022.1:0-85310 GCF_036941035.1 Candidatus Merdisoma sp. JLR.KK006
AGAGGTATGTCGTATCAAGGCTCGTTCCAGAACGGAAAGGAGCTTCACACTATGTCAGAAAAGAGACGTGACAACAAAGGACGGATACTGAGGACTGGAGAGAGCCAGAGAAAAGACGGGAGATACGCATACAAATATATAGACGCATTCGGCAAGCAGCAGTTTGTCTACTCATGGAAACTGGTAGCCACGGACAAGACCCCTGCGGGCAAGCGGGAGCTTCCTGCTCTGAGGGACAAGATAAAGGAAATCAGCAGGGACTTGGAGGACGGCATCGACACCATTGGCAAGAAGATGACCGTATGCCAGCTCTACGCAAAACAGAATGGTCTTAGGAAGAACGTAAAGCATGGCACGAAAAAAGGACGTGACTATCTTATGGGCTTGTTGCAGGATGACCCTTTCGGCATGAAAAGCATTGATGCCGTGAAGCAGTCGGACGCAAAGGAATGGGCGATACGGATGAGCGAGAAAGGCTTCGCTTTCCAGACCATCAGCAATTTCAAGCGTTCCCTAAAGGCGGCTTTCTACACCGCCATTGAAGATGACTGTATCCGCAAAAATCCATTCAACTTCGCCCTTGATACTGTCATTGAAGATGACAGGGAGCGAAAGGCAGCACTAACGCCGAAGCAGGAAGAAAACCTGTTAGCTTTCATGGAGCAGGATGCGGTGTATAAGAAATACCGTGACGAGGTGATTATCCTGCTCGGCACTGGACTTAGAATTTCAGAGTTTTGCGGTCTGACCACAGCTCTGGACTTCAAAAACCGCCAAATCAATGTAGACCATCAGCTTTTGCGGGATGCCGACATCGGCTACTATATCGAAACTCCAAAGACCAAGAACGGCATACGGCAGATTCCCATGAACGAGGAAGTCTACCAAGCGTTGAAGCGTGTGCTGAAGAATCGGGGCAATGCCGCCCCATTCAGTGTAGAGGGCTATAAAAACTTCCTGTTCCTCAAAAATGACGGGATGCCCAAGGTGTCAGCGAACTACGACAGTATGCTGAAAGGGCTTGTAAAGAAGTACAACAAGCAGAACAAAGAGCAGCTTCCGAACATCACGCCCCATATCCTCAGACACACATTCTGCACACGGTTAGCAAACGCAGGCATGAACCCCAAGGCGTTGCAGTATATCATGGGACACGCCAACATCACGATGACGCTGAACTATTACGCCCATGCGACCTACGATTCCGCAAAGGCAGAAATGGAACGTCTGGCGGCATAGCCGAATGGTTGGTTTTACTACCGCCGTACTACTTTTGGATTCAAAATTATGCCGAGAAGCACAAAGATATGCCAAGTATCTCCCGATATGACAAATGGCGAAAAAGCCTTAAAATCCAAGACTTATCGCCATTTGCCGAGATATGAAAAGATAGGTTGAAAATTTGCTTGAGGTTTATGAGAAAAATGAAATCATTGACAATACATCCTATACAAAAGGCGGGGATGGCGGATGTTCCCTTTGCGGCGGCGATGGGGCAATATATGTCCTGCCTTGTTATACTGCCTTTTACCGCAATCCGGTCAATGAACGCCATCCTGGTTTGTCGAAAAATTACTTTTGTTACCGACGCATAATCCGATTGCCATGTGATTAACTCTTATATTTTTGCGAACTCCCCAGCCCAGCAAAAATTTCGGAGTGTGGTCACACCCGAATTGCTTGCCATTTGCGGTTTCCCTGAAAGTCTTAACTTCTGCTGTAAAATGCCGATGTAAAAATAAGGGATAAAATTACCCCAAAGGAACCGACAAGCACCATGTTTCTCGCTATTAGCAAGTAGGCGGACTGGAGGTTATTCTATGACAATTACGCAAATGGTACAAAATCAACAGCAACAGCGGACTAGCGAGATTTCTCAAAGGATACAGAGCAAGCCCCATGTCAATCCCTATGGTACACCTGGCATGAGTTTGAACGATGCAGGCGATTATCGGAAAATTGTTCCTGTAGACGAGGGTATAGCACAGCGAGTCAAACAAATCGCTTTCGACCACATGAAGAACGGCTGCGGAGTTAGTGATGGCGAGGACATCAGCGCAGTCATTCGTGACTACACTATGTCCCTTTCACCAGAAAAACGATTGAGCGCATCATGGACGCTGAATGAGATATTCTATAGCGAGGCTGCTCGGCTGGGCGAGTTTGTTCATCAGCAAGATCCAAGTTGGGATTGGGGAAAACCCTTTGATACCAGCATTTTGGATAACTACCGGCAGGGCGTGGATATACAGATTTAATACTTTTGGGATAAAATGTCCCAAAGCTGGGGCGGTGCTATTCACAGTGCCGCCCCAGAAATATGTATTCATCCCTATTGGCATTTTTAAGAAAACACAGCACAATAAAAATATAACAGGGAAATTGAATGCATGGCTTATGTTTTTCAGTGGGGAGGAGCCGGAGGAGAGCATGGGACTTTTTTCAAAGGAACTGCGGGAACTGGACCGGAATACGGTACAGTTGATGCAAGAATGGCAATTTGCAAAGATGGGATGGGGGAATGCAGTTGATCTCGCAAACGAGGCAAAATTATTAGGGTTAAATATAATTGTTGAGGAAATAGAAATTACTGAATTAGTACATAAAGAGAAAACTGCAATTGATTAATAGAATTAAAAGTATATTAGATGATAGTATGAAATTGGCGAATATATTTTGCGGGGGGACTGATTTGAGTTATTTAGGCTTAGCTAAGAAAATAGAGGTGGAAGATGTTTCCGTAGAAGAACTGGAAAATTACTTAAGCATTCCTAATATTACTGTTATAAAGCAAACGATTTTAAAAATTATTGAAAAGAACATAAAAAATAGTAAAGTTTATTCAAAACTTTTAGAGTATACTGAATTTATGGATGACAGTTTTAAAATATTGGGGCCTTGCAAATTAGGACATTTTGCTATTTATGCTTTAAAACAGCTTGGCTACAATGATGATTTTCAAATTATATTTAACAATTTAAAAGATGATGATAAAAAAACAGTAATGCTGTTAGAAAACTCTTTATTTGACCGATAATAAAATATAGACCTATGGAAAAAGGGAGGAGACGAAATGCAGGGAATCAACAGTATCAGCATGTCAGGGATTCAGACCGGACAAATGCGAATATCGCCCATGGGGGATGCGGTAACCAGAG
Organism: Candidatus Merdisoma sp. JLR.KK006; assembly: GCF_036941035.1. Classification (NCBI taxonomy): domain Bacteria; kingdom Bacillati; phylum Bacillota; class Clostridia; order Lachnospirales; family Lachnospiraceae; genus Candidatus Merdisoma; species Candidatus Merdisoma sp. JLR.KK006. The sequence goes on from NZ_JAYMNS010000022.1 coordinate 3,159, forward strand.
GGCTTCAAAGTCAGATAGAGGAGGTTCAGAGACAGATACAGAATGTGATTGCCGACGAGAGCCTGACAATGGAGGAAAAGCTGAAGAAGAAGCAGGAACTGCAGGATAAGATTATGGAGCTTCAGGATCAGCTTCAACAGCATCTGGCCGAGCAGCGTCAGGAGCAGAGAGAGGAGAGAACAAAAACGGCCGAGCAGAAGTCTTATGATGAGACGGGAATGCAGACTGTGATTTCCTCGGATGCTGCCGTGAAGAATGCCAGGGTGCAGGAGAGTACGGCTGCCCGGATGGAGGGGAGAGCATCTGTGCTGAAAAGCGAGCTGGAATTGGACACAGGACGAAACATGGGAACCATCAAAAGTAAAACAGATGAGCTTGCCAGGGCCGAACAGGGGGCAAAGAACGCACGCTCCACACAGATGCAGCTCCTGGGAAAGACCAATCAGGATTTGTCGGATGCGGCAAAGGCTAAGAGCGATCCGGAGAAAGCGGAAGAGGTAAAGAAAGAGAAAAAGACAGAGAAATTATACGAAGAACAGAGGGAAGAAGCAAAGCCCATCGGATATACAAGCGACGGGAAACCAGTGAAAGAGGAAGAAGAATCACAGATGACGGCCTGGGCTTGAGAGGCCGTGTACCAATCCCCTGCAATCGATCATTACAATGGATAGAAATTGCCACAATAGGCAGAGTGCCGCCAAATAAGACAGCAGACTTTTCCACACAGGATATGGAAAAGTCTGCTGTCTTATTTTCGAAAAAGATGAAAATATATGAAAGAAACATGAAAGAAATATGAAAGCGTTATTTGAATTTGACAAAAACCGGAATTAAAATTATACTGAATACACAAAAAAGATAAAGTTTAAAACATTTTATTGACTAAAAAGCACACATATGTATAATGGAAATATATGAAAGCGTTTTCTTATAAAAACTTACGGAGGTTAGACATATGAAAGTTGCACTTATTAACGAGAACAGCCAGGCGGGAAAAAACGGGCTGATCTTTCGGACGCTGAAAGATGTGGCAGAGCCCATGGGACATACGGTATATAATTACGGACGGTACAGTGAAGAGGACGGATATCAGCGGACGTATGTACAGGCAGGCCTGCTTGCAGGAATACTTCTGAATGCGGGAGCCGCAGATTTTGTCATTACAGGCTGCGGAACAGGCATGGGAGCCATGCTGGCATGCAATTCCTTTCCTAACGTATTCTGCGGATTGATTGACGAACCCCTGGACGGATACCTTTTCACCCAGGTAAATGCGGGGAATGCTATTTCACTTCCCTTTGCAAAAGCCTTTGGATGGGGAAGCGAGGTAAAGCTTCGATACACCTTTGAGCGTGTTTTTGCAGAGCAGCCCGGCGGCGGATATCCCAAAGAGTGGGCGGCGGCAGAGCAGACCAACAGAGGGATACTTCAGGATGTGAAAAAGATTACCTGCAATCCCATGGAAGATATCCTGCAAAAAATTGACAGAGAATTCCTTAAGGCAACCTTGATGGTAGAGGGATTTGAGGAACAGTTCCATGAAAACTGCAGGGATGAAAGAATGGCTGAATTAATCCGAGAACTGTTAAAATAGTGATTTCATACGAAATGGAGAAAAATGATATGAAAAAGAACATCGTAAAGAGAATGCTCAGCCTAGGAATGGCAATCGGTCTTTTGCTGGTTTCAAACACAGGAATAACCGTAAAGGCAGAAGATAACAAAAGTGATGAAACCTATGTGATTAAGATTGCCAACAGCAATACGCCATTTACCAATATCAACGGGCAGGATGTGCTGGATGCGGTCAATGCAGGCTGTTACAGCTTTAAGAATTATGTGGAGCAGAATTCTGGCGGCAGAATCACCGTGGAGATCTATGATTCCGGAGTTCTCGGAGGAAGCTCCGAGGGACTTAGCCAGTGTATGCAGAACGTGGTCCAGGCCTGTGTTACAGGCGACGGCGAGTTGTCCACGCTGTATCCGAAGCTTCAGGTGCTGTGCGTTCCCTATCTGTTTAACAACAGAATTGAATTTTACAACACGCTGGATTCCGTATGGATGGCAAGCCTGTTTGAAGATATGCGTATGGAGCTTGGCATTCGCCTGATGGCATCCTCGGACAACGGAGGTTTCCGGAGCATTTCCAATAATACCAGAGAGATTAAGACGGCTGCAGACTTAAAGGGGCTTAAGATTCGTTCCATGGAGATTCCTGCTTATACAACCATGCTGGAATCTATGGGTGCCACGGCAACCCCCATTGCATGGGCAGAGCTTTATACCTCGCTTCAGACAGGAGTTGTGGACGGACAGGAGAATCCTCCGGCCAACGTCCTGAACGGTTCCCTTCAGGAGGTGCAGAAATACTATACCCTGGATCAGCATTCCATTTCCTCTTTGGTCCTGATGCTCAATGACAGCTTTTATCAGTCGCTGCCGGAGGATCTTCAGCAGGTTGTGACCATGGGCGGAATCGTGGCTCAGGAGTCTATGCGGGGTGCAAACTGTGCCAATGAAGAACTGGCCCTCCAGGGCTTAAAGGAGTCCGGAATGGCTATTTACATACCCTCGGAGGAGGAAAAGGCAACGTTCCAGGATGCTTCTCAGGAGCCTGTGCTGAAATGGCTTAAGGGTGAGATCGGCGATGAATATGTGGACGGCTTTATGACGGCGGTAGAAGAAGCGAAAGCGGGCAAAGGCATTGCGGCTGCAGGTGCGGCATCCGTTACGGTTTCCGAAAGGGCTTCTGCCGGGAATGCCCTTGACACAAGACTTGCAGTGGCGTGCATTGTTGCCGGATTTTCAGTCTTATTTGCAATCTTTACGCTGGTAAGAGGAAAAAAGAGAGAAGAGCAGTTCTGATCTGGTAAATGAAAGGAAAGAAGCTATGAATGAAAAAAACATAAAAAAACGTAATCTTTACCAGGAATTTATGGATTTTATAGACAATATTGTAAAATGGATCTGCATTATCTTATTGGGGGGCATGCTTTTTGCTGCCATGCTGCAGGTTATAACAAGACACGTATTTCCCCATCCTCTTTCCTGGACGGAGGAGCTTGCACGGTATATGATGCTGTGGCTGATTTTCCTTGCGGCAAGCCATATTGCGAAAGCGTCTTCCTACATTAAGGTAACCTTTCTTGTTGATAAAATGCCGGAGGGAGTGAGAAAAATTCTGTTGGTAATTACCAAATTGATTATTCTTGTCACGGCAGGGTATTTTTCCTGGAACTGTCTGGATGTATTTACCACCACTTCCGTCAATGAAGTGTCGCCGGCTATGCAGATTTCCATGCAGATTCCCAGATTCTCTCTGGTAATCGGGTTTATCCTGATTTTCCTGCAGGCTCTTGCCGCAGGCGGGCTGACCCTGCTCCCCAATGAAGAGGAGGAAGAAAACATATGAATACATTTTTGTTTGTGATATTTCTATTGATTGTGCTGATACTTTTGGGTGTTCCCGTTGCTTATTCCATGGGAGCGACGGCTATCCTGTATATTGTTATGGTGAATCCGTCCTTTTTGAAGATTCTTCCGGTGCGTTCCATGATCGGAGTAAACTCCTTTATCCTGATGTCCATTCCTTTTTTCATGCTGACGGCGGAGATTATGGTACAGGCGGATATCTCCAGGAAGCTTTTTGCTTTTGCAAGACTTCTGGTGGGGCGTTTCCGGGGGGGACTTGCCTTTGTAAATGTCATTGCGAGTACGATTTTCGGAAGTATCTCCGGATCTGCCATCGGCGATATGACAGGCCTTGGCAAGATCGAGATTGACGAGATGGAAAAGGAGGGCTATGACAAGGATTTTTCCATTGCCCTTTCCGCCGCTTCCTCCCTACAGTCACCACTGATTCCGCCGAGTACAACGGTTATGGTGTACGCAGGCTGCGTAACGATCTCCACGGGAGCCTTGCTCATGGGCGGACTTGGGCCGGGACTTTTGATTGGCCTTTCCCAGATTGTCTATATTCTGTTTATTCGGAAAAAACGGAACTTTCCGAAAGATACAAGGGAATATGCTCCTGGTGAGAAAAGGGCGATTGTAAAGGACGGCATCATTGCTTTGATTCTTCCGCTGATTATCCTGGGAGGAATCCTGGGTGGATTCTTCACGGCAACCGAGGCAGCGGCCGTTGCAGCCCTGTATGCCCTGATCCTTGCGTTCTTTGTCTATAAGTCCATGAATCTGAAATCCTTTGGAAATGTATTGTGGACCACAGGCAGGACAGTGGGAAATATCTTTCTGATTGTCGCATTTTCCAATGCCTTTTCCTGGGCGGCAGGAATGGAACAGATACCGGATAAGCTGGCGGATATGCTGCTTCATATTTCAAGCAATCCCATTATCCTGCTGTTTATTGTAAATATCTTTTATATTATGGCCGGTATGGTTATGGATGTTGGGGCGGCAATTATCCTCTTTGCTCCCATTCTGGCTCCGGTTATGACAAAGGTAGGGGTGGATCCCATTCATTTTGCGGTTCTGACCATTACAAACCTGACCATGGGAGTGCTGACACCTCCGGTCGGACTGGTTCTGTTCTCGGCGGTCAGCGTTGGAAAACGTCCCTTTGATAAGGTGGTAAAGGCTTTGACACCGTTCCTGGTGATTGATGCCGCAATCCTTATCCTGCTGATTATCTGCCCGCCCATTACCACGGCGATTCCCCATATGCTTGGGTTTATGTAGAGGAGAAGTTTTCTTATTGAAATAGATTTGCTTATGGTGTAAACTGGCATCAGAAAGGACGGAATGATTCGATGAAGAGAAAAACCATTTATGATGTTGCCCAGGAGGCTGGTGTCAGTATTACAACCGTATCAAGAGCCATGAACGGAACGGGATATGTGAGCGAGGACACACGAAAGAGGATTGAGAAAGCTGCGGAGAACTACAGGCCCGTTGCAGTTGCACGGGAGATGAAGATGCAGAAATCAAAGACAATCGGAATTGTGATCAATCATGATGCGGACTATTTCTTCATGAATTCTACCTTTATCAATGAGCTGAGGGCCATTGCACTGGCGGCAAAGAAGAGAAGATATAAGCTGCTGCTGGAGCTGATGGATGATGAGGAAGAGATTAAAAATCTGTATTTTACAAGAAAAGTAGATGGACTGATTGTCATGGGCTGCAATCGAAACAGTGAGATTATACCTGCCATGGTGGAGGCCAAGATTCCCTTTGTGCTGATTGGAAACTATGAGGGAGAGGAGCAGGTCAGCCAGGTGGAGGTAAATGACAAAAGGGCAGTTTACGATGCCGTGAACTATCTCATCGGTCTGGGCCATCGGAAAATCGGGATTATTACGGGAGCTTTGAAGTATTCTTCCTCCTTTAACCGGCTGGAGGGCTACAAAGAAGCCTTGACGGATGCGGGGATTCCCATCCGCAATGAGTTTATCGAGATCTGTGAGAATCTTACGGATGTGGTGGTGGAGAATCTTGCCAAAAAGCTTTTGTACCAAAAGGAACGGATTACGGCACTGATGATGTTCAACGATCAGATAGCGGTAGCTTCTTATAAAGCGGCAAAGGAACTGGGGGTAAGAATCGGAAAGGATCTGTCCATCGTAGGTTTTGATGATGACAGAGTGGGGAAGTTTGTCACGCCGCCCCTTACAACCATCTGGCAGCCCAGCTATGAAAAGGGCGAGAAAGCTTTGAATATTTTGATTGATGCGTTAGAGGAGGATCGGCTTCCGGATAAAAAAGAGGAGTTGAACTGTGTGATGATTTACCGTCATTCCTGCTCGGCAGTGAATGAAAACGGGGACAGTGCACAGGGAGAGAAATTCTGACAGGATTAGACCGCATCCCGGCGTTCCTTTGTGCGAAATATGAAATCGTTACCATATTATTTCTTAATAGAATCAAAATCCCTTGTATTTTATATAAGAAAGTTATATGAAACAAAAGAAAACAGAATAAAATGACTTTTCATTCAGGAGGTAAAAGAATGAACTTAAATGACTTAACAGGAAAAACGGCGATTGTAACAGGTGCGGCCCAGGGGCTTAGCTGCGGCATGGCAGAGGGATTGATGGAAGCCGGGGCGAAAGTGTGCATTATGGACATCAATCCCAAGGCATTGGAGACGGCAAAGGGTTTTCAGGAGAAAGGCTATGCGTGCACGGCGGTAATTGCGGATCTGGGAAATGATGAGACTAGAGAGGATAAATTTGCGGAAGCGGTGGAGAGCCTTGGAGGGCATCTGGATATTCTGGTGAATGGTGCAGGGGTTCAGAGACGGTATCCGAGCGAGGAATTCCCCTTAAAGGAGTGGGATTTTGTAATGAATGTAAACCTGCGGAGCGTATTTGCCATGTGCCAGCTTGCAGGAAGAACCTTTATGAAGCAGAACAGTCGTGGAAAAATTATTAATATTGCATCCATGCTTGCCTTTTTCGGGGGCTACACGGTGCCGGCCTATGCGGCAAGCAAGGGCGGTGTCGCACAGATTACAAAAGCTCTGTGCAATGAGTGGGCCAAGAAAGGGATTAACGTAAACGCCCTTGCACCGGGCTACATGGCAACGGAGATGAATACGGCCCTTTTGGATCCGGAGAGTTCCAGATATGAGGAGATTACCAGCCGGATTCCCAATAAGAAATGGGGAATGCCGGACGACATGAAAGGTCCGGTGGTATGGCTTGCATCCGATGCTTCGGACTACATAAACGGTGCGGTCATCCCGGTTGACGGGGGATACCTTGTGCGGTAACTGAAAAATATTGCGGAACTGCAAAACAGCAATAGTCAAAAGATGCACAGAAGAATTTATGGGCACAGTATTTTTGTGACCGGAAATTCTTCTATATGAGGGTGTATCTTTTGAATATTGCGGAACTGCAAAACAGCAATAGTCAAAAGATGCACAGAAGAATTTATGGGCACAGTATTTTTGTGACCGGAAATTCTTCTATATGAGGGTGTATCTTTTGAATATTGCGGAACTTATAATAGGAGAACATGGAAAATGAAAGTAATTATTACAGACTGCGATCATGAAAGCATGGATATTGAGGAAAAGATATTTGCAGATGCAGGGATCGAGATGGAATTAAAGCAGGCCTTTTCGGAGGATGAAGTAATCGAACAGTGTCAGGACGGAGATATCTTTATTGTACAATATGCCAACATTACGGAGAAAGTAATGGATCACTGTCCCAAACTAAAGTACGTTGTCCGCTATGGGGTCGGCGTGGATACGGTGGATGTTCCCGCAGCCACCAGCCGGGGCATTCAGGTAGGAAATGTTCCGGATTATGGAATGAACGAGGTGGCGGACCATGCCATTGCCCTGGCCCTTGCTCTGTCAAGAAAGATTGTAAAAATGGATGCATTTACCAAGGACGAGAAGTGGGATTACATAGAGTCCATACCGGTTCACCGTTTTAGCGAGCAGACCGTGGGCGTTGTAGGGCTTGGAAGAATCGGACGGAACTTTGCGAAAAAGATGAACGGTCTGGGATTTCGGGTGATTGGGACGGATCCCTATTTCCACGCAACCCGGGAGACAGAGGAGTATCTGACGGCAGTATCCATGGATGAGGTGATCGAGCAGTCCGACATTATCTCCCTCCATTGCCCGGCAGACGGAAACAAGGATCTCTTCAATGAGGAGACATTTAAGAAAATGAAGAATACGGCTGTGCTGATCAACGTGGCCCGGGGTGGAATTATCAACGAGAATGATTTGGAACAGGCGTTGACAAAGGGAGAGATTGGAGGGGCCGCTTTAGACTGTATGGTGGGAGAGCCTGTGGGAACGGATTCCCCCCTGTTCAAGCACAAAAATGTGATCGTAACGCCCCACATGGCATGGTATTCGGAAGAAGCGGCAAAGGAGCTGAAGCGGAAAGTGGCTGAGGAGTCGGTGCGTTTTGCAAAGGGCGAACCCATCCATTATCCCATAAATAAGGTAAGCTGAGGGTCAAATGAGCATGGAGGTAAAAATGACAGGATTAACAGAGCAGATAGAAGAAATGGGCATTGTTCCGGTGATTAAGCTGGAGGATGCGGGGAAAGCGGCAGGACTGGCAAAAGCATTGTGTGAGGGGGGATTGCCCTGTGCAGAGGTGACGTTCCGCACGGCAGCGGCAAGAGATGGGATTCAGATTATGTCAGAGACCTGTCCGGATATGCTGGTGGGAGCAGGAACCGTTCTGAACTGTGAGCAGGTAGATCAGGCTGTGGAAGCTGGGGCAAGATTCATTGTCAGTCCGGGCTTGAATCCGGAGGTGGTAAAGTATTGTCAGGAGAAAGGAGTTCCGGTATTTCCAGGGTGTGCAACGCCCACGGAAGTGGAGCAGGCAATCCGGCTGGGCCTTAAGGTCGTTAAGTTTTTTCCGGCAGAAGCATCCGGCGGTTTAAAGGCGGTGCAAGCCATGGGGGCACCCTATGGGCAGATGCGATTCATGCCTACCGGAGGCATCAATGCTCAGAATATCTGTAATTATCTGGCCTGGGATCGGATTCTGGCCTGCGGAGGAACCTGGATGGTTCCGTCCGGTGCACTGGAACAGGGGGATTTTGGGGAGATCTTAAGATTGACCAGAGAGGCGGTGCACGTGATGCTTGGATTTGAACTGGCCCATGTGGGAATCAACTGTGAGAACGGGGAGGCAGCCAAAAAGACGGCTCAGAGCTTTGAGACACTGTTCGGTTTTGAGGAAAGGGAAAACTCTGCATCTATTTTCTCCGCAAGCTATATTGAAACGCTGAAAGCACCTTATCTTGGAACAAACGGGCACATTGCAATCCGGACCAATTCCCCTGAACGGGCAAAGGCATATCTTGCGAGAAAGGGAACGGCATTTCGGGAGGACAGTGCTGTTTATCGGGAGGACGGCAGGCTTCAGGCCATTTATCTGGAAAAAGAGATTGGCGGATTTGCAGTACATCTTGTGAGAAAATAAAAATGTTTTTAGCATATACATGGAGGCAGAAATGGGAAAAGTTATTTTATTCGGGGAACCGATGGCACTTCTGATTGCGGATACAACAGGTCCTTTGGAGGAGGTGGAGCATTTTACAAGGGCCTTATCCGGGGCGGAGGTAAATGTGGCCATCGGTCTGTCCAGACTGGGGCACAAGGTGGAGTATCTGACCAGGCTGGGGGACGATCCTTTCGGACATTATATTGAAGCAACATTGAAAAAGAATGGAATCGGTACGGAACTGATCACTTACGATTGTGTATACAGAACCGGGATCCAGCTGAAAGACCGGGTGGAGGACGGCAGCGATCCCCATGCACCTTATTATCGGAAAGGTTCGGCAGCATCCTGCATTTCCGTAAAGGAGATCGAGGAACTTGAACTGTCGGATGTGAGCCTGCTTCATATGACGGGGATACCGCCTGCCCTTTCGAAGACTTCCAGAGAGGCAGCCTTTTGCCTGATGGAAAGGTGCAAAAGGAAAGGAATTTTTATTACCTTTGACCCGAATCTGCGTCCGGCTTTGTGGGAGAATAAGAAAACCATGCGGGAGGTTCTTAACCAATTGGCAGCAAAAGCGGATGTGGTGCTTCCGGGAATTGAGGAGTGCAGAATTCTTGTGGGCTCCGAGAAGAAAGAAGAGATTGCGGACTTTTATCAGGGGATGGGAGTGCATACGGTAATAATCAAAGAGGGGGCAGAGGGGGCCTTTGTGAAAGACGGTGATGTCTCCTGGAGAGTACCCGGATATAAAGTAAAGAATGTGGTAGACACGGTAGGGGCAGGCGACGGCTTTGCCGCAGGTGTCATCAGCGGTATTCTGGAGGGGCTGGATATCAGAGAGTGTGTGCGGCGGGGTAATGCCATCGGGGCTATTCAGGTGATGAATATCAGCGATAACGAGGGGCTTCCCCATCGCAAGGAGCTGGAGAAGTTTCAGCAAAGTGCATGAGAGATTTGAATATAAGGGAAAGTCAAAATGGGTGATGTGTTCACCCATTTTTTCTCTTTACATAAGATAAATGGAGATAAAATATGAAAGGAGCCATCTATGGCAGACTGCAATATGCAAACCATGCAAAGACCGAGACCCGTCGGATGCTCCAAGGATCAACTCTTTGGAATGCCTCTGGCAATTGCCTACGTGCCATGGCAACATTGGAATGAGACCTATCATTTGGATAAAGCAATGCAGGCTGGAACGATTTTTCCGGAGCTTGATAAACCATTCCTTGGAAAGCGAGGTGCATGCAGATGATGAATAATGGATCTTTTGGACAGTTTCAGAGAGGAAATTCCTGTAACCAGGGAAGAGGTCAGAATTCCTGTGTTCAGCCGCAGCCCCGATCTTGTCCACCACCCTGTAACCAACCGCAACCCCGGCCTACACCGTCCTGTAACCAGCCGCAGCCCCGGCCTGTGCCGTCCTGTAACCAGCCGCAGCCCCGGCCTACACCACCACCCTGTAATCAGTCTCAGGGACGACCGCCACGCCGGCCTGTGGGTCCCTCCTGTCCTTGCAAGGAGATGAACCGGGAACAGCTTCTTCAATGGATTTCCTTCACAAAATTTGCCTGTGTTGACAGTGCACTTTATCTGGATACACATCCCTGTGACACGGAGGCCGTTGCGTATTTTAAAGAGCATGTGAAGCTTTACAATGAGGCATTGACGGAATATTCGAAAACCTACGGCCCGCTCACCCTTGCTCATGCTCATCACTGTGACACCTACTGGGATTGGGTAAATCAACCGTGGCCGTGGCAATAGAAAGGAGGGAAAAGTTCAGGTATGTTTAATTATGAAAAACGTTTGGAATATCCAATTCATATTAAGGAGACAAATCCAAAGCTGGCCAAGGCTATAATCACACAATATGGCGGACCTAACGGCGAGCTTGGAGCATCCATGCGCTATCTGTCTCAGCGGTATACCATGCCTTATAAGGAGTGCATGGCGTTGCTTACGGACATCGGCACGGAGGAATTGGGACATTTTGAGATGATCGCCACAATTGTGCACCAACTTACCAGAAATATGACCATGGAGGAACTGAAAGCCTCCGGTTTCGATGCTTATTATGTGGACCATACATTGGGACTGTGGCCTCAGGCCGCTTCCGGAACGCCTTTTTCGGCGGCAATGTTCCAGTCGGTGGGAGATCCCATTACGGATTTGACGGAGGATATGGCAGCAGAGGAAAAGGCACGCACCACCTACGACAACATTCTGCGTCTCTCTGTAGATTCCCCGGATGTAACAGACGCCATCCGCTTCCTGCGGGCCAGAGAGGTGGTTCACTTCCAGCGTTTCGGTGAAGCCCTCCGCATTGTCCAGGATCATCTGGATGAGAGAAACTTCTACGCGTTCAACCCGGCCTTTGACACCAACGGAGGGAATCCGGGGTGCAAATAGGAAGAAACTGGAGACTGGAAAGATAACGGAAGAGAAAAAGTTAGATATCTTATAAGAGTAATCCGATAAATGATTGGGAGATGCGGTTCGAAAAGAGCACATCTCCCAACAGCTTAATTTTTTAATACAATTTTCAATAAATTTTCTACAAAAAAGGTATTGACAACACCCAGTTTTACGGTTATTATTAATCCAGTAAAAGAAATAATTAGGTTTGTGACTTCTTCGAAGGCTTTCCCGAAAATTTTCTTGTTTTTTCGGTATGCACAGAAGAAGTTTTTTTATACCCTGCAAATGAGGCAGGGTGTGCCAGAAGAATTTACAGGCACATACTTTTGAGACTGGAAATTCTTCTAAATAATGGGTACTGTTAGAAGCATTACGGAACTGAAAACAGTAATGCTTCGTACAGTGCCAGAAGAATTTACAGGCACATGCTTTTGAGACTGGAAATTCTTCTAAATAATGGGTACTGTTAGAAGCATTACGGAACTTAAAATGGAGGAAGAAAGATGTTTGGCTTGTTTAAAAAAGAGGAATTTATGATTGTGGCTCCGGTTGAGGGAGAACTGATTCCCCTGGCAGAGGTTGCGGACGGAGTGTTCTCAGAAAAGGTCATGGGTGACGGCTTTGCGGTGATTCCAGCCAACGGTGAGGTTTGCGCTCCCTTAAGCGGCACGGCGGAAACTGTTTTTCCAACAGGGCATGCGGTAGGTATTAAGACAAGGGACGGCATTGAATGCATCGTACATATCGGCTTAGACACGGTGGAACTGGACGGAGAGGGCTTCCACCCCCTGATTAAACAGGGAGACAAGGTGAAAGCAGGAGAACCCATGGTACGGTTTGAAAAAAAAGCCCTGGAGCAAAAGGGCTATAAGCTTATCACGATGGTAGTATTCCCCTCAGGCTATGATCACCAGTTTGATTTGGGAAAGAAAAAAGTGACCTCGGGAGAGAGGCTGGTCTAGAGGACTTCAGAGAGTATACGGCAGCGGCACATGCAAAAGACGGCACGGCAGCCTTGTATTTTGTTTATCATGGGAAAGGTACACTGTTATTTAAGAGTTTTACATTAGTTTAAGTTGATGCTGCAGAGTTGTTTTACTGATAATACCTCCAAAGTTGTTTGTGCTATGGAAGCATAAGACGGATGGCAGCATAGGAGACCGAGAGGGAGAGATGAAAGTTATTCGGAATATCAATAACAACGTAGCAGTCTGTCTGGATAATAACAATCATGAAGTGATTGCATTTGGAAAAGGTATTGGCTTCAAGAAAGCGCCCTATGAGATTGCGCTGTCGCAAATTGACCGAACTTACTATAACTTGGAACCTCATTACATTGCCTTGCTGGATGAACTTCCTGCGGACGTTATGGATGTGACTTTTGAAATTGTACAAAAAGGAAGCTCTTACCTGAAAACGGAATTTAATACGGTATTTTGGTTTTCCCTCTGTGATCATATTAATTTTGCCATTGAAAATACGAAAAAGGGGCTTGTTTTAAGTAACCCGATGACGAATGAGATTCGGCATTTTTATGAGAGGGAAATGAAGCTTGGGGAGTGGGCCATTAAGCACATCAGCAAACGGCTGTCCGTCAGGCTTCCCCAGAGCGAGGTGGGAAACATTGCCATGCATTTTATCAATGCAAGGCAGCAGGTAAAGCAGGCGGCGGAACGGAATGATATTGAGCATTTTGTGGATGATATCACGGATATTATAGAAAGCGGGATGAATGTTATCATTGATCGGGACAGCTTCAGCTATTCACGGTTTGTGACCCATTTAAAGTATCTGCTGAAGCGTTCCGGGAAGCTCCATATGCCGGAATCCGAGAATGAAAAGCTTTATGAGAGCGTCTGTGAAGAGTTTCCGAAGCTAAAAGCAGTCGGAGAAAAAATAAAAGAATATATTGTTGCAACCTTGCAGGTGGAGCCGGCAAAAGAAGAGCTTCTGTATCTGATGATTCATATTAACCGGCTTTGCGCAAGGGAAGATGGATTGTAACCCGAAAGGGGCTTTACCTGGCACTTTGTCTCGTCCGGCAGATATCTGGCGGTTAGGGACGGTGTCGGGTTTTTTATTTCATCCGTATCATGCTGTATAAGGCGTATATGCGAGGTGGTACGGAACTGGAATCGGCTTAAGCAGGATAGGTGAGTGCACGGCCTGTCCTGACAGCATAGGGGAATGCGCTTTTTCCCTTATAATAAATAAGAACGAGAAAGAGGAGAGTAGTGTATGGCAAAGTATACGGATTTATGTAATCAGATTCTTGAAAATGTCGGCGGAAAAGACAATGTTTCCGGTGCAGTTCACTGTATGACCAGACTCCGTCTGAATCTGAAAGACAGATCTCAGGTGGACTTAGACGCAGTAAAGGGGATCAAGGGTGTTCTGGGAGCACAGTTTTCCGGCGAACAGTTCCAGATTATTATCGGGCAGCATGTATCAGAGGTTTATCCGGAGTTCTGTGCAATCACCGGTCTGGGACAGACTGCGGCTATTGATGAAAATCTGGATAATAAGGAGCCTTTTGATATCAAGAAAGTTCCGGCAAAGGTACTGGACTATGTTTCCGGTTCTATCGCACCGACACTTACTATTATGATGGGTGCCGGATTCTTTAAGATGTTTTATGCTATCCTGGGGCCGGATTTGTTAAATCTCATGGCAAATGAAGCGCCTTTGATGCAGACACTTTATATTGTAGGTAATGCCGGATTTTATTTTATGCCCATCTTTGTGGCATGGGGAGCTGCGAAAAAGCTGAATACCAGTGTGGCTCTGGCTATGCTGCTGAGCTGTCTGCTTATCGATCCCAATATTTTAAATATCGTAACGGCAGGTGAGCCATTCAGCGTCTATGGAATCATTCCCATGCAGCTTAATAACTATACGCAATCGGTACTGCCGTCTCTGCTGATGGTATTTGCCCTGTCCTATGTATTTAAATTCTTTGACAAGCATGTTCCGAAGGTAATCAAAATTATCGGAGTTCCTTTCTGCACTCTGATTGTAATGGTTCCGCTGATGTTCTGCGTACTGGCGCCTATCGGAAACTGGATTGGTATGCTTTTAAGCGCATTCTTCGAGGGCCTGTACAACGTAGCCGGTCCGCTGGCAATCGCTCTTCTTGGCGCATTCTGGCCTTTCTTTGTTGCAACAGGAATGCATGTAGCTATTGTTCAGATTGCGCTGATTAACATTACAACTCTGGGCTTTGATCCCATTGTACTGGCAGGTGCAAACATTGCTAACTATGCACTGATGGGCATGACCCTTGCCTACTTCCTGCGCACAAAGGGAGAAGAAAAGCAGATGGCCAGCGCCAACGTGGTTACATTGATTGTGGGCGGTATTTCCGAGCCAACCTTGTTTGGTATTCTGCTGCGGAATAAACGTGCTATGATATGCCAGATTATCGGCGGATTTATCGGTGGTCTGGTAGGCGGCATCTTTGGTGTGGCTGTGTATACCATGGGCGCATCTAACTTCCTCACGATTCTGCAGTATGCAGGAGGTCCGGGCTCCAATCTTATCTATGCAGGAATTGCCTGTGTGGTTGCATTTGTGGCAGCTCTGGCAGTGGGAATTGTCATTGGCTTTGGCGATGGCGACGGTTTGAAAAATTATAAGGGAAAAAAGGCTCTTAAGAAAGCCTGACATAACTAAAAAAGGGGGGTGTCTTATTCTGTGACACCCCCTGCTTTTCTATAATGTTTATATAGGATTAGGGTCAGAGGGGAGGATTCCATTTATGATAAAAAGAATACAGGAAATACCGGTGAGTGCTTCAAGTTATCCTTTTACTAGTGCCCCACGCTATCTGGACTTTGAACAATACGGATATGAGGAAAAGGAATATTATATGGACGGAACTGCCAATGTATACCAGAGTGTTGGAAATGCGGGAGCGGTTGAGGTGAAGCATCAGGACGTGTCCTATCGGAACCGGCTGATTATCAGAACCCCAAAGGAACCGGGGAAAGCCAGCGGCAATGTTGTTGTGGAGATTATCAATCCTACTTCCTTTATGGAAATTGAACGCATGTGGATCTTAGGCTATGAAAAGTTTATGAGGGACGGAGATATCTATGTAGGCATTACAAGCAAGCCGAACACCATTGCGAAAATGGTGGAATTTGACAGAGAACGGTACGGCTGTCTCTCCTGGCCCAATCCCAGAGGGGATGAGCCCTTTCCCTTTACCATGGAAGAAACCAGAAAGAAAGGACTATTGCCGGACCTTGATATTCACTATGAGACGGGCTTGTTCTGGGATATGCTGACGGATCTGGCCTGGATGCTGCGGGGGGAGGGGGAGGAAAATCCCATCCGTTCTTTTGACCACCGCTATATTTACTTAACCGGCTGGTCCCAGTCCGCCTGCTATCTCTTCCGCTATGTGAACAGCTTTGCCTACCGGGATGAGGTGAAAAGAGACAAAAGAGTATTTGACGGTTATCTGGCTGGGGGCGGCGTGCGGAATCTGATCGTTCCCGTGAATCAGTATGAGGCGGTTATGGACTATGATTTCCGCTTGAAGCGGATTGAGCATGTGGAAGAGTCTTATATCTCCGTACAGACAGAGAGTGAAAACGGTCAGTGGGACGCTTTTCGGACAAAGCGAGGGGACAGCGATTATCCCCATTTTCTTTATCGGGAGTATGAGGTTACGGGGGCCAGCCATGATACCATGTTTAGCTATGTGAATTATTATGGGAATGACGAGGATTTGAAACGCATTGACCATCTGCCTGCTTATGTGGGAAAGCATGAAGAGGGGAATGATTATCCGTCTCAGTTTTTATTTGCCGGAGCTTTCCGGAATCTGTTCCGGTGGGTGAGAGAGGGGGCAGGGCCCAATTCCTGTGAACGCATTCCCGTTGATGAGTTTGGAAAGAACCGAAAGGATGTGTTTGGAAATACAAGGGGCGGTCTGCGCACATGTCTCTTAAATTATCCCACCGGACGCTACCATGCCGCAAGCGCCATAGAGCCTGGGCAGAGCTTTCTTGATCCGGAAGCTGCGGAAGATCCCTTGTTTGGGTATCAGGAAGCATTTTCGCCCTCTTTTTTAAAGGAATTATACGGAAGCCTGGAAAATTATGAAAGGCTATGCAGGGAGGATACCAAAGAGCAGATATCCAAGGGTTTTCTGTGTAGAGAAGATGGGGAAGCGCTGGTTCGGATGGCGGTTGCTCTTGCGAAGAAAAGGGGGCTTTTGTGATGTATACGGCGGAACGATATCGGGTAACTATTTTGACCTTTGAGAGTGAAAAGGTATTTGACAATCCGTTTTTGGACTGTATTGTCCGGGCGGAATTTACGGGACCCTCGGGGCAGAAGATTGTCCGGGAAGCCTACTGGGACGGAGGAAATATTTACCGGATAAGCTTTGCGCCTGTGGAAACGGGCTTATGGACTTATGTAGTAAATGCCCCGGCAGAGACGGGCTTTCACGGAGCAAGGGGGCAGGTGGAATGCGTTCCTTATACGGGGGCTTTGGAGATCTACCGGCACGGATTTTTGAAAATCAGTGAGGATAAGCGGTATTTTACTTATGGAGACGGGACCCCCTTTTTCTGGCTGGGAGATACCCATTGGGAATTTTCCTACCGGGAGAAATGGGACGAATCCAATCATCCGGCTTTTGACAGCATGTTTAAGGGCATGGTTGATCGCCGGGTGAAGCAGGGCTACACGGTTTATCAGACGAATCTTAGAAGCGATACCTTTATAGGCGGGGACGCCTATTACTGGAAAAGCCCCGGCTTGCCCAATGTAAGCTTTTATCAGGAGGAACTGGACCTGCGGATGTATTATCTGGCAGACCGGGGAATGGTCAATGCGCTGGGCTTTGCCTGGTTTATGTCTATTGAAAACAATGTGGAGACCTATCAGAATCTGGCCCGTTATATGGTGGCGCGTTACGGTGCTTTGCCTATGGTGTGGACACTGGCCGGGGAGGTGGGGGGCTACGACAAGGCCCGTCAGTCTTTCTATGTGGATGAGTGGAGAAAGGTGGCCTTATATGTGCAAAGCCTGAATACCTATCATCATCCCATGACGGCTCATTATACCAATGAACGGCCCTTTGCATCCTATTATCAGGATGAGGAATGGATGGATTTTACTTTGAACCAGGCAGGTCATGGAGATTATGTGGTAAGCATTGACGATTATAAGGCGTTTTTGCAGGAGTATGGAAATAAGCCCTTTGTGGAGGGGGAAGCTTTCTATGAGTTTTGCTCTACCCTGGAGGAAAACGGGACCCGCCTGTGTACGGACGCCATGGTAAGGCGTGTTGCTTATCTGACTATGCAGGTGGGAGGCTGCGGCTACACCTACGGGGCTCAGGGAATCTGGGACGTGGTCTGGGAAAAGGGACAGGAAAATCCCATGTCTTTGTTTAACCGCTTTGATGTGACCTGGACAGAGGCCATTGACGGGCCGGGGGGAGAGCAGATGGGATTTATGCGGAGATTTTATGAGGAACAGAGGTTTTGGGAGCTTTACCCCTACCAGACGGGACGAGATTCGGTGGGTGATCCCTTTGGGAAAAAAATGCCGCTGATTACGGTGACAAGGGATAAAAAGCGCTGGGTATTTTATTATCCGGAGGCAACGAGAAAAAGCGGCGAGATAGAGGGATTTCACCCTGGGGCGTATACGATGCGGTGGTTTGATCCGAGAAAGGGTGCGTATGGGGAAACTTGCGAGTTTGAGATTGCAGGCAGCACCTGGAGGATTCCTGCAAAGCCGGATTTGAATGACTGGTGTTTGGTTGTGAAAGAAAAACAAAAGATCGGCTAAGAAATATTTTTGCCCTTTAGTGCCATCACGCAGTGATTTTGAATAGTTTAGCTAAGAAATGTCAAGTGTTTAACAGAAACATTTTAGCGGGACGGTAAAGTCGCAAAGGCACACGAGAGGAACTTTCATGAGTGCCCTTTCGAATGAAAGTTTCTCTCATTATGGGTGTGCCGAAGTGACTTTACCCTTTAGTGCCATCACGCAGTGATTTTAATAGGAGGAATGGAGAAATGCTTCAGATTTCAGAGAATAAAAGGTCTTTTGTAAGAGATGGGAAGCCGTTTTTTTATCTGGCGGATACTTGCTGGTCGGCTTTTACTAATATTACGGATGATGAATGGGATTATTATTTGTATAAAAGAAAGGTGCAGGGCTTTAATACGATTCAGATTAATATTCTGCCCCAATGGGATGCTTCGGCAACGGATCTTGCGTTTCATCCCTTTGTGAATGAAGATCCTTATCAGTTGGATGAAGCTTATTTTGAACACGCCAAAGAGATGTGCGTCAAGGCTAAGAAAGAAGGCTTTGAGCTGGCGTTGGTGGTTTTGTGGTGTAATTATGTGCCGGGGACCTGGGCATCGAAGATGCTTCCGGAGGGGATTCTTCCCTTTGGATGCCTGGAGAATTATGTTAATAAGGTTCATGCTGTTTTTACGGAGCTGGAGCCTATGTATATTATCAGCGGCGACACGGATTTTCCGGAGGAGGAAACTGTAAAATATTATGTGCATGTGGGGAGGCTGCTTAAGAAGCTGGCTCCGGATTGTCTGTTTACTACGCATATTAAGGGGAGATATTCTTATATTCCGGAGGAGCTGTATGAGCTTCTTGACCTGTGCTTTTACCAGAGCGGACACAATGCAAAGGATCTGACTATGCCTTATTCCTTAAGTGAGGAAATGCAGAAGAAGTATCCGGGAAAGCCCCTGATTAATTCGGAACCCTGCTATGAGGAAATGGGCTATTCCGGAAATATGTACGGCCGCTGGAGGCGTTATGATGTCCGCAGGGCGGCCTATGTAAGCGTTTTGTCCGGAGCGTCCGCAGGGATTACCTATGGGGCGGCAGGCATCTATAGCTGGCATAAGGTGAAAAAGGGCTTTGCAAGTCTTCTGGGAGAGGGCTTTGATATGCCGAAATCCTGGGAGGAGGCGGTTAATTTTCCGGGAGCGTGGGATTATAGCTATCTGAAAATGCTGCTTGCGGAGCTTCGGGCAGAGGATCTAATGCCAAGGCAGGAGCTTCTGGTGAATTCTACTACGGATATCCGGGTAGCGGGCAGTGGGTCGGATCTTCTGCTTATCTATGTGCCGTGTAATACAAAGGTTCGCCTGCAGGGGGATCTGACTGGCTGGGATGTGCGGGCAATTGACTTGGAAGAGCGTTTTGCGGCTCATGTTGGTTTTGAAGTAAAGGAAGATAAGACAATCATAGAGATGCATCCGTTTAGCCAGGATGCCCTGATTGTGGCACGCAGGGCAGATTTACATTAACATATTTATCAGGGATGATATATGAGGATTCATAAGTGAAGCATTACGGCATGCTCCATAAACGGAGAATGATGCTCATGAATCAAAGATTTATGATATAATGAGCCTTAGTGAGCGGAGTATGCCTGCATGTTTAATGAACGGCGAAGAAAGCTCATGAATCAATCGTATAAACGTGGCAAAAAAGAAAGGACAGGTGAAAGGTATGGGATTTCCGGAGAATTTTTTGTGGGGCGGCGCTACGGCTGCCAACCAGTGTGAGGGCGGATATCAGGAGGGCGGCAGAGGCCTTGCCAATGTGGACGTGACGCCTCACGGCAAGGAGCGCTTTCCGGTGATGCTGGGAACGAGAAAAATGTTGAAGCTGGAGGATGGCTGTTACTATCCGGCTTTAAAGGGAATTGATTTTTATCATCATTATAAAGAGGACATTGCCTTATTTGCGGAAATGGGCTTTAAGACTTTTCGGTTATCCATTGCATGGAGCAGGATTTTTCCAAATGGGGATGAAAAAGAGCCCAATGAGGATGGGCTTCGGTTCTATGAAGATGTATTTCTGGAGTGCAGGAAATACGGAATTGAGCCCCTTGTTACGATTACCCATTTTGACTGTCCGATTCATTTGATCAGGGAGTACGGCGGCTGGAAGAGCTACGAGCTGGTGGAGCTCTATAAGCGGCTTGTAACAACCCTGTTTACCCGTTACAAGGGTCTTGTGCATTACTGGCTGACCTTTAATGAGATCAATATGATTCTGCATCTTCCCTTTATGGGAGCCGGACTTGTTTTTGAAGAGGGAGAGGATCAGGAAAAGGCCAAGTATCAAAGCGTGCATCATGAGCTGATTGCCTCCGCATGGGCGGTGAAGCTTGCCCATGAGATTGATCCGGAAAATAAGGTGGGCTGCATGATGGCGGCCGGAGATTATTATCCCTATTGCTGTATGCCGGAGGATGTGTGGGAGGCCAAGAAGCAGGATCGGGCCAACATGATGTTTATTGATGTTCAGGCAAGGGGCTATTATCCCAATTATGCGAAAAAGATGTTTGAGAGAATGAGCCTTAAGCTGTCCCTGTCGGATACGGATGAAAAGGTTATGAGGGAGAATACGGTTGATTTTATTGCATTTTCCTATTATTCCTCCCGGTGCGTAACAACACGGGATGATGTGAAAGAAACCACAGGCAATGCTTTTCGGGGAACGAAGAATCCATACCTGGAAGCCAGTGAATGGGGCTGGCAGATTGATGCCCTGGGCCTTAGAATCACCATGAATTCCCTGTATGACCGCTATCAGAAGCCCCTGTTTATTGTGGAAAACGGATTGGGAGCCAAGGATGAGCTGATTGCGGACGGGGCAGGCTCATTTACGGTAAATGACGATTACCGGATTGAATATCTAAGAGCCCACATTCAGGCCATGAAAGCGGCTGTTGATGAGGACGGCGTGGAGCTTTGGGGTTACACGCCCTGGGGATGCATTGATCTGGTAAGCGCATCTACCGGGGAAATGAGTAAGAGATACGGATTTATCTATGTGGATCTGGACGATGCCGGAGAGGGAACCCTTGCACGGTATAAGAAAAAATCCTTTGGCTGGTACAAAAAGGTTATCGCTTCTAATGGAGAGGATTTAGAATAAGGTGTACGGATAGGATATTACGGAACTTTAAATAGGACGGAGGTGCGAAGTGGAACGATTAAAAGAGGTACTTAAGGGGCAGGAGGAAAATTCCATCATGCCTTTCTTCTGGCAGCATGGGGAAACGCCGGAAATTTTGCTTGAATACGTGGACAAGATTCATGAATGCGGCTGCGGGGGCTTCTGCGTGGAGGCCCGCCCCCACCCGGACTTTGGAAACGAAAAATGGTGGGAGGATGTAAGGCTGATTGCGGAAAAGGCACGGAAAGAAAGCATGGAAGTGTGGATTCTGGATGACGCTCATTTTCCCACTGGATATGCCAACGGTCTGGTGGCCAAAAAGTATCCCCAATACCTGAAAACCTATCTGGACTGCAGGCGTTTGGACGTGGTGGGACCTCTTAAATATGCCAGATTAAATCTGCGTTTTTTAAAGGGAAGACCCTGGGAGCAAAAAGGCAGAGAAAAGGATAGAATCATTGGAATCTATGGGGCAAAACGGGCGGAAGAGGGAGCAGAGGGCAGAGACCCGGTTGTTCCGGATACACTGGTGGATGTGACGGATCAGGCAAAGGACGGCATTCTCTACTGGGACATTCCGGAGGGAAGCTGGAGCGTGTTTGTTGTTTTCGAAACCCGGGCAGGGGGAGAAGAGGCTACAAAGGATTATCTGAATCCGCTGATAAGGGAGGCTACGGAGGTTCTCATTGAAGCCGTCTATGAGCCCCATTATGAGCATTTGAAAGAATTCTTCGGAACCACGATCACCGCTTTCTTTTCCGATGAGCCCCGGTTCGGAAATGCCAAAGGAACGGATAAATGGGTAGGAAAGGCGGAAATGGTGCTGCCTTGGTGCGAAGGCCTTGACGGGAAGCTGCCCTTTGGAAAGGAATTTTTACCTTTTTTGTTTGCGGATTCTTCGGACAGTACCATGAATCAGGTTCGCTTTGCCTATATGGATTGTGTTTCCCGGTTATATTCCGAGAATTTTACCCAGGTGCTGGGGGAATGGTGCAGAAATCATGGTGTGAAATATGTGGGGCATCATATTGAGGATAACGGAGCCCATGCACGTCTCGGGTATGGAGCCGGACATCTGTTCCGGGCCCAGAAAGGACAGGATTTTTCCGGAATTGATGTAATCAGCAACCAGATTGCGCCGGGGTATGGATTTCATCATGACGCCTTTGCCACCGGCGGCAATGACGGTGTGTTTTACCATTATGCCCTGGCCCATTTGGGGGCGTCCATTGCTCATAACGATCCGGGGAAGAATGGAATTGCCATGTGTGAGGCGTTTGGAGCATACGGCTGGAATGAGGGCCTTAAATGGATGAAATGGATTACCGATCACCTGCTTGCACGGGGAATCAACTATTTTGTCCCTCATGCTTTTAACCCAAAGGAGTACCCGGATTGGGACTGTGCGCCCCATTTTTATGCTCACGGAAACAATCCCCAGTTCCGCTATTTTTCTATACTGATGAAGTATATGCAGAGAATGTGCCATCTCTTGCAGGGTGGCATTCATGATGCAAGGGTGGCGGTGCTCTATCCGGCGGAGGGAGAATGGACCGGGGATGCAAAGCCTGTGGAACAGGTGCTTCGGGAGCTGGACAGAAATCAGGTAGAGACAACCATTGTGTCCCTGGATGATCTGGAACGTCCGTATATGGAGGAAAAAGCCTTTCGGGTAAACCGGAACCGGTATGAGTGCCTGGTTGTGCCTTATATGAAAAAGATTCCGGAGAGAATGGCAGAGAAGCTGCTTATGCTGTGTGAATATCATGTTCCGGTGATTTTTACAGAGGGATATCCGGAAGAAATTGTACCTTGTGAGACGAACCCGGTCTGGACAGAGGGGATGTGCAGGAGAGAGACTTCCTTGGATACTCTCCGGGGCGCTAAATCTCACGGCTTTCCGGGGTCAAGGACTGTTCCTCTAAGCGAGCTTGCAGACACATGCGGAAGATGGAAAACATTGGAAACTTCAGAATATCAGGAGGATTTGATTTCTTATCATTACGTGCAGCCGGACGGAGAAATCTTCCTGCTGTTTAACGAAAATCCGGCAAAGAGCCTTAAGACCACCCTTTCTCTTTCCTGTCATAAGGCACTGGCGGCTTATGATGCCTTTTCAAACCGGTTGAAAGCCCTTTCGGTCTGCCAGGAAGAGGGAAAGACGCAGGTGTCCTTATGCCTGAATCCCTATGAATCTATGGTGATTTTGGCCAAAGATACCTGGAACGGGTATCCGGTAGAGGAAGCGTGGAGGGGGACGATACAAAAAAGTGCAGAGCTTCAAGGTCCATGGAAGCTTTCCTTCGGGGATGCCGGAAGCTATGTACGGGTTCCGGATACGTCGGGCTTTCAAAGCCTTGGGGAGAGGGAGAAACTGATTCCTTTATCCTGCGAGCCGGAGTTTATGGATAAGACAGGCACCCTTCGGTATGAAAAATCCTTTTCCTGGCAGAGAGAACCGAGAAGCAGGGTATTTATCAATCTGGGTGAGGTTTACGAAATTGCGGAGGTTTTTCTGAACGGGGAGAGCATGGGAGTGTGCATTTGCCCGCCTTACAGGATAGAGATAACGGATCAGCTTGCGGAGGGCAGGAATGATCTGATTATTGAGGTGACGAATACCCTTGGAAATGAAAATAAAGAATTTATGTCCCACTATACGCCCATAGAGCCTTTCGGACTGCTTGGGCCGGTGGTGGTGGAAGAAGAAAGTGACTTTACCCTTTCGTGCTGCCCGGCAGCAACTTAAACAGCAGAATACAGATGGTGCATAGAAGAATTTACGGACACATGTACTTGTGGCCGGAAATTCTTCTAAGTAGAGATGTACCGTCTGTGTTCTGCGGAACTAAAATTAGGAGGAATAAGATATGGGAGTATTTCCGGAGAATTTTTTGTGGGGAGGCGCTGTTGCGGCTAACCAGTGTGAGGGAGCGTATTTGGAGGACGGAAAGGGCTTAAGTGTCCAGGATGTGATGCCTTATGGAGTCCGTGGGGATCGCACCGAAAAGCCTACAGAAGATAATATGAAGCTGATAGGGATTGACTTTTACCATCGCTATCAGGAGGATATCCGGCTGTTTGCGGAGATGGGATTTCGGGTATTCCGGACTTCCATTGCATGGAGCAGGATTTTCCCAAAGGGAGATGAGGAGGAGCCCAATGAGGCGGGGCTGGCCTTTTATGATCGTCTCTTTGACGAATGCCTTAAATACGGCATGGAGCCTCTTGTAACCATTTCCCACTATGAGACGCCCCTTTATCTGGCAGAGCATTACAACGGCTGGACCAACCGGAAGCTGATTGGCTTCTATGAACGCTATGTGCGAGTGCTGTTTGACCGCTACAAGGGCAAGGTGAAATATTGGCTGACATTTAATGAGATTAATTCCATTCTCCATGCGCCCTTTATGAGCGGCGGAATCGGAACGCCCAAGGAGAAGCTGAGCCGGCAGGATTTGTATCAGGCAGCTCACCATGAGCTGGTGGCAAGTGCGCTGGCTGTGAAAATCGGGCATGAGGTGATGCCGGAGGCGAAGATTGGCTGTATGATCTTAAGCATGCCCACTTATCCCTTGACACCGTCCCCGGATGACGTGATTCAGGTCATGGAGGATGAACATAAGAATTATTTCTTTGGGGATGTCCATGCCAGAGGCCGGTATCCGGGCTATATGAAGCGGTATTTCCGGGAAAATGGAATTGAGATAGCAATGGAGCCGGAAGATAAGGAGATCCTGAAAAATACGGTGGATTTTGTATCTTTCAGCTATTATATGAGCTGCTGTGCAACGGCGGATCCGGAGCGTGCCCAAAAAGGAGAGGGAAATCTTCTGGGAGGAGTGCCCAATCCCACTTTGAAAGCAAGCGAATGGGGGTGGCAGATCGATCCCAAGGGGCTGCGCTATGTGCTGAACATGTTCTGGGATCGCTGGCAGAAGCCGCTGTTTATTGTGGAGAACGGACTTGGGGCCGTAGATGTGCTCACGGAGAATGAAGAGGGGAAGCTTACCGTAGAGGATGATTACCGGATTCAGTATCTCCATGATCATCTGGTACAGGTAGGAGAGGCCCTTTTGGACGGAGTGGAGGTTATGGGTTATACTTCTTGGGGCTGCATTGATGTGGTCAGTGCGTCCACGGCGGAGCTGAAAAAACGGTATGGGTATATCTATGTGGATCGGAATGATGACGGAACGGGTACCCTGAACCGGTATAAGAAAAAATCCTTTTACTGGTATAAGGATGTGATTGCCAGCAATGGGGAGAGCCTGTAGAATCTCAAAAGGCTTGTGAGAAAACGGGCGGATTAAGCATGAAAATGGGGCCGGAACAAATTTTGTTCCGGCCCTTTATGGCTCGGTATAAATGGCATATATTTAGAGGAAATATTGGTTTATTCCTGTGGGATATTTGACAGATGTTATCATGGCTTCCAATATTTTTCAAGATATTTCTCTGCTGCTTTTGGGGAAAGGGATAGCCAGTGAATCAGCCTGGAGGCGGTTTCCTCTCTTGAGTGGGAATCATTCTGGCACATTTCGATGAAAGCTTTTGTGCTTTGCTCTCGGCCCTCCTTTAAGCCACGCTTTAGATTATAATCCATTAGATAATTATGATCTCGGATGGCTTTTTCCCGTGCTTCATATTCCAGTCGTTTTTCCTCATCCGCACTGATATCCGTTAACCGTTCATAGGCTCTTTCTACATGTGAACTTGCTTCCGCTGCCATCTCAAATTCCTCCTTTTGCTCCGCATTGAAAAAACGGGCCCAATTCAAAAGCTCGGTATCCGGATAGTTTCCATCCTTAAGCTTGGGAAGCTCCAGGATGTGGATTTCCAGTTTATCCGTATACATCCGGCGTCTGTAATCCTCCCAAAGGTGAAAACGGGAGTAAAATTCCTCATCTTCCTCAAAAAGCTTAAAATCCAGAATCCCTACATGAATGCATTTTTGAAGTACCTCATAATTTTCGCCCTTATGAATCTCTCCTGCGAACATTTTAGCCAGATAAAATAGGGAACGTTCCGGCCACAGGGGAAAGGGGGCAAGCTGAATCTCCAGATCCATCTGACTTTCCTGCTTGGAGGGGTCATCCTCATCCTCTGCCTGTTCTAAAATGGAAACTCGGATATCCAGGATTCCCAGCTTATCCTCCGGATGCTCTGTTCTTAAATGTGTAGGCAGAAGCTTTGTCCACACAATTTCTTCCGGCCTTATGTCTAACAATGCGGATATAAATCCCTTACGAACCTCTGCATCCGCCATCAATTCCTTGAAGCAGAAGTCTACCTTTGGTTTCATTAAAAATGTTTGCGTATTACTCAATACTGTGCTCTCCTTTCCTTGACCTGCACATGCTTTTTGTGCATAAAGGTATACCAGTAGGGTGTTTCCTTGACCTGCACATGCTTTTTGTGCATAAAGGTATACCAGTAGGGTGTTTCCTTGACCTGCACATGTTTTTTGTGCATAAAGGTATATGCCCCAGGGCACATTCTCTTTGTCCGTAGGACAAATTCATCTTGCCCGCAGGGTATTTCCCGAAAGAAAGATATGAACACAGTAAATATGATTTCATTATAAGGGATTTCTCTGCCTGATACAATATCTTTCTTTGGGTGTGAAAATAGTTATCATCTCATGGATTTTTCTGACGGAAACGTCCGAACATATTTAGAATCCTTAGATAGGAACATTATATAACAAATTTTTCCAAATGACAAGCCGAATTTTCAAAAAAAGAACAGACAAAGGATATGATTTTAAAAGTTCATACCTCCCGTTCTGCCGGGGAGATTACGCTCATGCAGACGTCCATAAAAAGTTCCCTGGCCCTGCTATGGCGGTCATCATAGATGAGACAGACGGATTTCTCCTGACAGGGAGCCAGAGGAATTGATACGAGAGAATCCCGGAAGCGGTTTCCCTCGGCAAATTGATGAACAATGGCTGTTCCATATCCGCAGGCGAGTTTTACAAGCAGTCCCTCAAAGTCAATAGGGCCATTTTGAGGGTCATTTCTGATGTCAAAAATCACATGCGTCAAATCCTGCTCGGTGATTTCTTCCTTTTTTGCCAGTCTGTTTTTTGTGGAAGTAAGCACTACAAGAGGATAGGACTTTAGAGGCCGGTAATGAAATCGGCTGTTCTCTGCGGCAAAGCCAAAGCCAATATCCAGAGAGCCGTTTTGAATATTCTGGTGGAGACGCCGGTTTGATTGTCCGTAAAGGTTGGCTTCGATTTCCGGGTACTGATTTCGAAAGTGGGATATACACGACAGCAGGAGCTTTGCATCCAGATTTTTTACAAAACCAATGTTGATACACCCGGCTTTTCCATAACGGTAGGCAGATATATTCTGCTGCATCAAATGATATTGGTGCATGAATCCAAAGGCCTCTTTTTTGAAAAAGGTGCCTCCTTCCGTAAGACGCAGACGCATGGATTCCCTGGAAAAAAGAGCAAATCCCAGTTCCTCTTCCAAAAGCTGAAGCTGTTTTGTGACAGCCGTTTGAGAAACATACATATTCTGTGCGGCTTTGGTGATGTTCAAGGTTTTTTCAACCTCAAGAAAATATTCGATCTGTCGGATTTTCATGGCATTCTCTCCATACTTCGGTACAACTTCTATGAATACTTTGAGCTTTCTTCCCTTTGGATAAGGGTATAACTTAAAGTGATGGTATTACAACCTTTTTTCATTGGAAAGCCGGGGAAAAAGATGCTATTCTAAGCAAAAGCAGGGAACACAGGAAAAAAGCGTTTAAGCACAGGCATTTTTTGGAGGGCGTAAGGATGAAAAAAATGAGTATACGGCTGATCTGTTTTTTTATTGGTATCAATATTTTAGCTATAGGAATTATCCTGAATACACGGAGCGACTTAGGAGTGGCGGCATTTACCAGCTTTTTTTATGCCCTGTCAAAAATTACGGGTATTTCTCTTGGAGCCTCATCCATCCTTCTTTATCTGACGCTGATTGTGCTCCAGACCATATTGCTTGGGAGGATAAGTCTTCCGGTGCTGCTTCAGATTCCCTTTTCCTTTGTATTTGGGGTGCTTACGGACTTTTATGACTGTCTCATTCCCGAAACACCCCTTTCCCTTGGAGGAAAAGTGCTTCTCCTTGCCCTTGCCATCTGGCTGACCTCCATAGGGGTCTATCTGTACACCAATTGCCGCCTGGTTATGACGCCGGTGGAGGGGACCGTTCAGACCATTGCGGACCGGTGGAGCCTAAGATTCTCATTGGTGAAGAATTGCTTTGATTTTTCCATGCTTCTGCTGACCATATGTCTATGTCTGGCATTAGGGAGGCCGATTTTTGGAATCGGAATCGGCACCGTTGTATCGGCACTCTTTTTGGGGCGGATTATCGGAATTTATGAAAAACATGTGACGCTGAAGAATTAGAGCCTCTTTATAATTTTTCCAAAATAACGATCACATCTTCGTATCCGGCATGCATTCCGGCATGTGCCGTCTGTTCGCCGCAGGCCAGTTCAAAGGGAATTGCCTTTCTTGTACTCAAATCCACAGCCGATACCCCATATTTGCGATAATCCCCCTTGAGAGCAAAGGGAGCATTCACAGGTACATACAAGAGGATTTCCCGTTCCGTCCTGGCAGCCCGGATATCCTCCGGATAATCTATGAGAATCTCCTGACAGGGAGTAAGTGATGAGATGCCCTTTTCTTCCAGAAAGCTCTTTGCAAAGGCAAAATCCTCTGCCCCGGGAAACCTCAGAGCCTGCCCTACGGACATGGCCCGGAGAAAGCCCTCTCCGGCGATGGGATTTTCCGGCATCTCTGGCTTCTGCCAGTTCCAGATTCCGTGGGCCCCGTAGCTGATTCCGGCACAAGCTCCGGAGAGCAGGCTGTTCCAGAGGGCGCAGCGTATATCTTTCTGGCGGAAGCGTCCGTATTCGTGATGGCTATAGCCCATCTGCTCATAGCAGGGCTCACTGTTGATAACCGGATGCTTCGGTGTTCTGGAAGCAAAGCTTTCAGCCAGCTCATGGGCCATGTGCTGGGCTGCCGGATTGTGGCCGGACTGGTACAGATAGATGTCTGAGCGATCAGCAAATTCTTGGGGGAGCCCGTCATAGCGTCCCTTGATATGCCAGGCTCTTAAAGCATCTGGTGCATATTTTTCCACACAGTCCGCTGCCAGACGGTAGCGATCAATGGTTCCGTCACCTTCAAAGCCAGTGTCTCCGCTTATGGCATACACCGGATGAAATTCGTTGAAAGATTGACAGATTTTTTGGATGATTGGTTCTACATAGGTTTCTGGTATGACATTCCTGTCATAGACTTTTGCAGCCCATGTGCCCGGCACATAATTGCACCACATAACCACCAGCATCAGAGTAAAGCCTTTATCTGCGGCACACTGGCACATCCGTCTGGCTCTGCTAAAGTATTCAGGAAGAATCCGTTCAAAATCAAAGCGTATTCCGTCCTCTGTTGGAAATGGAAAGTAGTTCAGCTTGGAGCCACACCGATCCCATTGGTGCAGGGTGTTGATTTGAAGTACATTAAAACCCTGCTTTTGACGGAAATTCAGATACTCTTCCCATTCTGTTTCAGTTATATTGGTAAATGCACTCCAGCAAGTGTCGGCCAGCCAGAAAAAAGGACGGCCATCCAGCAAGAGATGCGTTTTATCCTGGGATATTTGTAAAACGCCCATCAATGATACCTCCTAAATTTTATTCCTGTGGGCAACGAGCCAAGCGGACGTGCTTGCACGTCCATTTGGCGACTGCCGCAGGGGTCAAATATTTTAATCCAGATCCTTTCCATTGGAAGCGATCACTTTTTTATACCAGTAGAAGCTGTCTTTTTTGATTCGGGCCAATGTACCTTTCCCTTGAACCGGCGGAAAATGGTATCACAGTAGCGGAGATAACAGTCTATCATGCTCCGGCTTTTCCAGGAGCCGTACTTTTCTTCCAGAGCCAGGGGAACATCAAAATGGCAGATGGTTACAACCGGTTCAATGCCGTATTTTAATAACTCGTCAATAAAAGCTTCATAAAAGCTAAGGCCCTCTTCGTTGGGCGTTTCTTCCTCGCCCGTGGGAAAGATACGGGACCAGGAAAAGGAGAAGCGGTAGCATTGAAAGCCCATTTCCGCAAACAGAGCAATGTCCTCCTTGTAGGTGTGGTACATATCTATGGCTTCATGGGAGGGATAGAAAGAATCTGCTGGGAGTGTATGATAATCCATCTCCCCTTTCATTACCGGGAAGCGGTTCGGACCTGCCGGAATAACATCTACACTTCCAAGTCCCTTCCCTCCTTCTAAGTATCCGCCCTCACACTGGTTGGCGGCTGTGGCACCGCCCCATAAAAAGTTTTTGTTCATTTTCTACAGTCCCCCTTTCAGGAAATATTATCCGATACGGATCACCGTATCCTGTGCTTTCTTTTCACCGGTTACTAGTTCCATGTTGGGGTAGTCCGTGGAATTTGTTACAATTACCATGGTGGTAATATCATATCCCTCATTTTTAATTCCTTGAAAATCCACTTCAATGAGAGGTTCACCCTTTTGTACCTTATCCCCCTGCTGTTTCTTTGCAGTAAAGTGCTTTCCGTTAAGTTCTACCGTGTCAATACCTACATGAACCAGAACTTCCACACCATCCTTCGTTACAAGCCCCACTGCATGACCGGTGGGGAAGAACGTTACAATTTCACCGGATACGGGAGAAACGATCACATTTCCCTTAGGAGTTATGCCCACACCTTTCCCCATGGACTCAGTGGAAAATACAAGGTCTTTTGTCTCTGTAATATGTACTGCAATTCCGTCTACCGGGCTTCCAATCTCGCAGGCTGCGGTGCTTTTGCCAGCCTGGGGGCTGGGAACCGGAGCACTCTTTTGACTGGATTTTGACGGTCCGTCGGAGTAAACAGCCATACATGCGATGAGGGCCAATGCAAATGCGATCACAGATGCCGCAAATACGACAATTGCACTGTAGAGGCCGGTTCCGCCTGCATCAATATACCCGGGCAGGCCGAAAAGTCCAAGACCTCCCGGAATGTAGCGCTTTGCACCCATGGCACCTACGAAAGCACCTGCAATGGCAGAGGTGATACAGCCGATTATAAAGGGCTTTTTCTTGGGAAGATTGATACCGTACAGGGTAGGCTCTGTGATTCCGAACATACAGGAGATGAAAGCCGGAATTCCGAGTTTCTTTATTTTGGCGTCCTTTGTTTTTAAAATCACAGCCAGAAGTGCTCCTGCCTGAGCAAATACAGTGGCAAAGGTGCCCGGCATAATAAAGTCATAGCCCAGGGCAGCGATGTTAATATAAGCCAGAGGAATGACAGACCAATGGAAGCCGAAGATAACCAGTACCTGCCAGAAGCCTCCGACAATAGCACAGCCAAGAGTTGCACCTATGATCGGAATCTTAAACAGGGCTTCAAAGCCGATAGTCAGAATACAGCAGATGATGTTTGCAATAGGTCCGATCACCAGGTAAGTGAGGGATACCATAATCACCAGTACGCATACAGGAGTTAAAAATGCCTTGACCATGTCGGATATCCGCTTGTTCAGCCATTTTTCCAGCTTTGCGGCAATGAAGCAGCAGAGCACAATGGGGATCACCGACGAGGTGTAGCCAGACTTCGGCATAATAACGGGAATGCTGAAAAAGGTGGTGTAATAACTCATCTCAAAGGCGGAGCCGGCAAAAAGTGTTCCGAGAATTTCTCCGCTGGTAAGGCTTACCATAGTGGGATAGCAGAGGGTGATTCCAAGTGCTATTCCGGTAAATTCATTCATATTGAATTTTTTTGCTGCCGTGTAACCGAGTATAATGGGCAGAAAGTAGAAGAATCCGTCTGCCGTTGTATAAAGGATCATGTATTCGCCGCTGGCCGGATTCATCAGTCCGCAGAAAGTAAATAGGGTTAAAAGACCCTTGATAATACCGGATGCACCCATAACCATAACGGTGGGAGCCATAATGCCGGAAATAATATCAATCAGCAGGGATGCACCGCCTTTCTTTTTGCCGGAGCCGTCGCTGTCCTCCACTTGATTCCCGTCTTCGTCTACGGTTCCGCCGCCGCTAAAGTGCCCTACGGCCAGAACTGCGTCATAAACCTCAGTGACAGTGTTTCCGATTACTACCTGGTACTGTCCGTTTGCCTGGATTACGGATATAACACCGTCTGTTTCATTCAGAATGTCTGTGTTCGCCTTGGATTCATCTTTCAGCTTAAAGCGAAGCCGGGTAACACAGTGGGTGATGCTGTTGATATTTTGTTTGCCGCCCACGTTTTGGATAATAATCCGTGCCAGGCCGTCATATTTTCCTGCCATTTGTTTTTGCTCCTTTGCTTGAATTGTTTTGGGCCTGTAACGTTTCCCCGGGTTCATGCATGCAATGAAAGGTTACCTGCTTTTTATGTAATCAGTGTATCCGGATCGTTTTTCCCTTTCAATCCCCTGCGGATTTTTCTATGTTTTGAGAGAATTTTTCTTTTTTATTCCGGTTTTTGGGAGAAATTTTTGTACAAAAAAGACATGCTTTTAAATTTTCTTTAAAAACATGCCTGCACAGTCGGGTGCTATGGGAAGCTGTTTGCATAAGTGCATTACCGGTAAATGTATTTTGTTTTGTCGAAAACGCTGTCGCCCTCCTGGAGCCTGGTCCGATAATAGATTTTTAAAATTTCTTCATTCTCATCCTCTATGTGCCGGATTAAATGCTGTACACCGGCCAGATGCCGCTTGGTATGGGTGCCCTTTATTAAGGTAAGCTCCGTCCCCAGGAGATTATAGGGAGGCAGGGAATCAAAGCCCAGGAGGGAAATGTCTCTGGGAATTCGAAATTGACGCTCCTTTAATGCCTTGTACACGCCCATAGAAACAATGGAGCTTTCCAGTACAAATGCAGTGGTCCCCCGGATTCCTGCATTCAGCCGGAGC
Organism: Candidatus Merdisoma sp. JLR.KK006; assembly: GCF_036941035.1. Classification (NCBI taxonomy): domain Bacteria; kingdom Bacillati; phylum Bacillota; class Clostridia; order Lachnospirales; family Lachnospiraceae; genus Candidatus Merdisoma; species Candidatus Merdisoma sp. JLR.KK006. The sequence goes on from NZ_JAYMNS010000022.1 coordinate 36,474, forward strand.
TTCATGGAGTTATAGATCTCATCAATCCGGGCGCCCAGGTGCCAGATGCGTTTGCTGGCATCTCCAAGCTCCTTTCTTGCCATTTCACTTAAAAATGCCTCTCTGCGCTCTCTGAAGTTAAAAATATCTATGGTTTCCGCAAGGTAGACAATGTGGCTGTGACCCTTGTCCGCCAGATAGCTTACCCCTCTGGTGATTCCCTCCCGATTATCAATGAGATAACTGTCTATTCCTTCTTCATAGAACAGATTGTTCCCTGCGACAATCGGAATTTTTAATTGCTGAAAGGGGTAGATATCCGAGTGCTGCATTTCGGCGGCCATTATATAGATGCCTTTGATGCTAAGCTTTTGACATTCTCTCAGAAGCTGTTCCAGGCTTTGCGTATTCTCCCGGAAATTCCGAAGTATCATTTCGTAACCCTGCCTTGCGGAAAGGGAGGCCATTTCCCGATACAGCCAGCCCTGCCTGTCAGGTGCCATTTTCTGCCGGCGTTCCGTATGCTCCATGATAGTACCGTTTTTGATATAGCTTAGAACCATAATCTTTCCTTTGGAGGAGGAAAGGGGCTCTGACCACAATTCTTTTTCTTTCTGCCGTACATAGGAAAGGATTTTTTCCTTTGTTTCGGGATTGATTCCGGGGCGGTTATTCAGGGCCAGAGAGACGGTGGCCGGGGACACGCCCAGCTCGGCGGCGATATCTTTTGCTTTGATATGCATAGGGCCTCCTTTTCTTACTCCTGTATCGGCAAAAGGGTCGTCTGCCTGCAAGTACAGGAGTTTTAATCCGATGTTTAATAAATGACAACCCTTAAACCGTCACCCTGGCAGCGCTCTGAACCGAGAACCGCCGCACCAGCTTCGTGGAGATCTCAATCTTCACCGTATGGGGCACCGGCGTGGTGATCTGATGAATCAACTGTCTTGCCGCCGTCTGTCCCATAAAGGTCCTTGGAATATCAATGGTAGTAAGAGAGGGCTCCACAATCCGGCTCTCGGAGATATTGTCAAAGCCCACAATAGCCACATCCTCCGGAATCCGATATCCCCGTAATTTCAGGGCTTTCATAGCTCCAATGGCGATCAGATCATTATCCGCAAAATAGCATTTGGCTAGGGAAGCTTCCCGGTCAATGATTTCCAGCATATCCGAGAGGGCTCCCTCAATGGAGGGCGGCAGCTCATGGATCACCGAATTGGAGGGAGACATTCCATGCTCCCGAAGAGCCGTGTCAAAGCCGATCCGCCGTTCCTCAAAATTCCCGATCCGGTAGGAGGAGCGCATATACCCCGGCTGACAGCCGCACTGATTAATAAGCAGACTTGTAGCAAGATATGCGCCCTGCCGGTTATTAATAAGCACGCTGCTGCACCCCAGAGAATCAAAATGAGAATCCAGAAGCAGAACCGGTACAGAAAGCTGAAGAAACAGCTTGCACACATGGATGCTGGTCTCCGTTCCCAGAAGAATAATTCCGGCACAGTTGGCAATCCGCAGGTCCTCAATCCATTTCTGAACATCATCCCTTTTTTCATTAATCTGAACAAGCTTTAACTGATACCCCTGGTTCCGGCATTCCTGTTCGATTCCGTCCGTCAGCTCTGAAAATATGGGCAGGTAATTCAAAATCGCATTGTGAGCCCGGTAGATAATGCAGTAGATATCCCCCGAATGTCCGTTTTTTAGGGAAAGGCGTGTAAAATCATATCCGTATTTTTCAGCAGCCTTAATCACCTGGTCCCGGGTGGCAGTGCTCACGCCGGGTTTATTGTTAAGAGCCATGGAAACGGCCGTGGCCGAGAGATTTAATTTTTTTGCCAGTTCCTTTGCGGTAATTGCCATCTTTTCCAACCTCCTGGTAAAAGTTCCTGTTCTATAAAAATGCACTGTCCGTAAGCAATGGATAAGTAAGTGAAATCCAAAAGAGGCGCAATGTGCAGAGAATCAATCTTATTTTCTCCTTAAATTATAAATGAATTTAGGAAAAAAACAAGTATGTAAAGTAAAAATAAAGTAAAAATCACTTTATTATTTATTGCTATAAAGCTTTGATAAAGCTATATTACATATCTTTGGTTTCAGGTATTAAAATATGGCATGAGTTAATAAAAATAGCAAAAATTGTTGTATTTTGAGATATGATTATTAAAATTTATAGTTCAGAATGGATTTGCTCTGTATTTCCGCAATATAATAATTTGTCATGGGTAAAATATTTAGTTTATTTTTTCACAAAAAGATTCTTAATTTTTCCATATAAATATATTTTAATTCTAAATATTGAAATAAAAAATAATTGCTATATAATATATTTGATGTTTGCTAAATAAGGGCTTTATCGCATTTGCGCATAAGCTCCTGAAAAGCCGTTTTTAGTGATAAGTATTTTTTAATGGCTTCAATGGTCTGCCCCAAACTGTGAATTATTATGTTCATGCGGATTTTTCTCCCAGTTGATAACTGATTTCCTGCGGGCGATACAGTATGGTACATTATCCGACAGCGAAGAAGTTTATAGAGCGGTTTTTACAGTCATACAGCAACTGTTACAATGATTAACAAGCGTGAAAAAAGATTTTAACAATGGGATCCGCATTTCTGAAGACTGCAACAAAGGAAGATTATATACATATAAATGAAAAGGAGCTAATAGTGATGGCCAAATCCCCGTATATCCCGCCCCAGGACTGGACTCCGGAACAGGTTCAGGCAAAACTACAAGATCTCATCGCTCATGTGGAGCGTTTGAATGACGACTGGTGGGACGAAGATTTGAAAGGACTCATTAATATCCATGGCGTTTTCTCTCCAGAGCTGGCTAGGACTGCCCTGGAAAAAGAAGTGTATCGCCCCTTCGAGATCTATTACCACGCCCCGGAGGACGTGCGCAACGGCTTAATTGCCAAGCTGCTGGAGACAGAGGACCCCCGGACAGCAGGAACTTTGATGTGTTGTCTGGCCATGCAGGGGGATGATAAGGCGCTGGAAACCCTCCATGAGCTGGAGCAGCACCCCCGTCCCTGGCGGCAAAAGCTGTATGTGGACCCCTCAGTGTATGCCCAGTGCGGCGGATGGACCTTTGACAAGGCCGGGAAGCGGCGGCAGTTGAATTTCGATACCTGCTATTCCCTTATCAAAGGGAACCGGGCCCAAAATGACGCCGCCCGTATTTTCCGTCCCCGGAAGAATCGGTGCCCGGAGTGCGGTGGCAGGCTGTCGGACTTTCTGATACTGGATGGTCGGGACGAGCGCCTGCGCTTTCTGGGGATAAACGGCATCTTCACCGCCACTGCCTGCCTTGGCTGCATTCCTTGGGCCAGCCCGTCCTACTCTCGTTTCACACTGGATGGAGGCAGCACACCCATTTTCCCTTATGAGGGCGGTTGTGTGGATGCCATGGAGGACGAGGATGTGGAGCAGATGGGGGACAACTCCTATGTACTGGCAAAAGAATCGTCTCCCCTTTTCTATGGGGCGGATTGGAACGAAGTCAGCACCATTGGCGGTTTCCCTTTCTGGATTCAGGACTGGGAGTACACCATCTGTCCTGACTGCGGCAAGCCCATGAAGTTTGTGGCAAAGCTTTCCTGGGAGATGCTGGACTTTATGGAGGGCAACTGCTATGTGGAAGTGTGCCCGGAGTGTCAAGTGGCCTCCATGCACCACCAACAGACCTAACAGCAGAAAGATATTATGGCCGAATACATTTTGAATTTACTGCACCACCATATGTGTAAAACACACTCTCGCATTGCAGGAAAAATGCAAGCAACCTGAACATTCTGAGGGGTTTCCGGTTTTGACAGAGACCCTGGAATCATGGGGAAGTATGTATACAAGAAATGAAGAAAAAAATATCATTAGGATATGAGGATGATAAAGAGGTATTCATAGAAGAGCCAATAGAGGAAGAAATTGAAAATTTGATATCAATGATTAGAGAAGAAGAAAATATTTATAAAAGAGATAGAGCCATGTATGACCTGATTTGGGAGGATGCAATGCATTATTTTTCGAAAGAGATATCCATAGAAGCTGCCACGGAATCTATTGTCAAAAATTATAATACCTATTTATCAGAATACAGTGAATGACTTATTTTTCAAGCTTCACATTTGCACAAGGGTTACCTGCCACCTGGGAATTTTTTGATTACGAAACGGAGGCTTTATCTGATAATTGTCAAGCGGCTTTATGCATTCAAATCAGCGAGAATTTACAAAAAAGCAATCATTTTGAATGTAATATCGGAAGACTTTTCAATGACGAAGATTATCTGTTTAATGGCGGCACGGTTCCGGTAATACTTGGATATGAATATGGAAATTTATATTCGTTAGGAACTCGGTTTTCTGCCACCTATTTATATGACGAGTACACATTTGAAGTTGTGGGAATTTTGGAAAAAGATTCAAAGATTTATAATCCGATTGAAATGATATATTTGGACAAGTATATCATGATGCCCAGTTTCCATGTATTAGAATCACCTGAAAACATAGAGGGACTTCGTATTCATTATGCGAACAAGACAAGTGGTTTGATTGTATCAGGGAAAAATGATTTTGCATATGTATCTGATTCTGTTAAACAGCTGTTATCAAATGCAGGATGCGGAAATTATTCTACAAATATTTCCCCTGTAAAATATTCTATTAAGGGAAAAATGGGAATTGGCATGGAATGGTTTATCATCTGTTTATTACTAGCCGTATTTATTTCCGGCATATCTTAGCTGTTGCATTTCGGTGCAGCAGCTTTTTAATGCGGTTATTATTTAAAATCGCTTATAAATTCCAGTGTATCTGAGGTTAAATGTTCATTTAGATTTGATTTTTAACCAGTTCCTTTGCGGTAATTGCTGTGTATTCTATTCTCTAATGGTTCTGTAAACCTTATTTCCATCTATTATGATCAGTATTAAGAAAAAAACAAGTATGTAAAGTAAAAATAAAGTGAAAATCACTTTATTATTTATTGCTATAAAGCTTTGATAAAGCTATATTACAGACAGTACATCACTGCATGAAGCCTTTGATTCATGCAGGGGTGGGATATAAAAACCGGATATTACGGAACTAAAAACAGTAATATCCTGCTGGATATTACAGAACTAAAATAGGAGGAAGAAAATGGAAAAGATTAAAATCGGTTATGCGCCCACAAGAAGAAGCATTTTCAGCGCACCGGATGCCATCAAGTACCGTGGACTGACGGCAAAGCGCTTAGAAGAGCTTGGAATTGACTTTGTGGATATTACCGACATCAACGAAGAGGGTCTTCTCTACAATGATGAAGATATGTATAAAATTGCGGAGAAATTTAAGAAAGAGAAAGTGGACGGCCTGTTTCTGCCCCACTGCAACTTCGGAACGGAATTTGAATGCGCAAGACTGGCAAAAGAGCTGGGTGTTCCGGTGCTTCTGTGGGGCCCCTTAGACGAAAGGCCGGAGCCGGACGGAACCAGGCTTCGTGATACCCAGTGCGGTCTTTTCGCCACCGGCAAGGTGCTTCGCCGCTTCCGCATTCCTTTTACCTACATGACTAACTGCCGCTTGAGCGATCCCGTTTTTGAGCGCGGCTTAAGAGACTTTCTGGCCGTATGCAATGTGGTAAAGACATTCCGGAACATCCGGATTCTTCAGATATCCACCAGACCCTTCGAGTTCTGGTCCACCATGTGCAACGAGGGCGAGCTTCTGGAGAAGTTCAACATTCAGCTTTCCCCCATTCCCATGCCGGAGCTGACAGACGAGATGAGAAAAGCAAAGGAAGAGGGAACAGAGGTAGCTGAGGTAATCCGTTGTTGCAAGGAGCACATGGAGATTCAGATCAAGGAAAACGAGCTGGAAAATGTAGCCGCCCTCAAGGTAGCTATGATGCATCTGGTGAAGAAATACGGCTGCAAGGCAGCGGCTATCCAGTGCTGGAACCAGCTTCAGTCCGAGATTGGAATTATGCCCTGTGCCGCCAATGCGCTGATGAATGAGGAGGGAATCCCCGTTGTCTGTGAGACGGATATTCACGGAGCCATTACCGCACTTCTTGTGGAGGCGGCAGGAATGGGAGAGAAGCGCAGCTTCTTCGCTGACTGGACCATCCGTCATCCGGATATTGCAAACGGCGAGCTTTTGCAGCACTGCGGTCCCTGGCCCATTTCCGTGGCAAAGGAGACACCGAAGCTTACATATCCCCTGGCCTTTGACCATCCGGGCAGCATTACCGCCGAGGCAAAGCACGGGCAGGTGACACTGGCAAGATTTGACGGCGACAACGGCGAGTATTCCCTGCTCCTTGGAAATGCAAAGGGCGTGGACGGACCGAAAGGCATGGGCACCTACCTGTGGGTAGAGGTGGAGAACATCAAGCGCCTGGAGGCAAAGATTGTGGAGGGTCCCTACATTCACCACTGCGTAGGAATCCACGAAAACGTAGTGCCGGTGCTGTATGAGGCATGCAAGTATCTGGGAATCAAGGCAGATCTGTACGATCCCATTGAAGAGGATGTAAAGGCTTATCTTCGGGGCGAGTGACTGCGGAACCGAAATAAACAAAAATAGAAGTGTTTAACAGAAATATTTTTCTGCTGGACGGTAAAGTTGCGAAAGCGCACGAGAGGAACTTTCATGAGTGCACTTTCGAATGAAAGTTTCTCTCATAGATGTGTGCTGAAGCGACGTTACCCTTTAGTACTGTTGCGTAGCAACTTAAAAAAGGAGATGTTTACATAATATGCAGAATTTAAAAGCATTGTCCTACGATCTCAGAAAAAACGTCATCGACATGATTGTGGAGGGAAAAGGCGGCCACATCGGCGGTGACATGAGCGTAATGGACATTTTGGTAGAATTGTATTTTGAACAGATGAATATCAGTCCGGAAAATATGGACGATCCGGACAGGGACCGCTTTGTAATGAGCAAGGGCCATTCCGTGGAAGCCCTGTACGCAGTGCTGGCAGCCAAGGGCTTCTTCCCTATTGAGCAGGTAATCAAGGAATTTTCCAAATTCGGCAGCAAATTTATCGGCCATCCCAACAACAAGCTTCCGGGAATCGAGATGAACTCCGGCTCCCTGGGACACGGACTTCCCGTCTGCGTAGGCATGGCCCTGGCAGGAAAAATGGACGGGAGAGACTACCGGGTTTACACCGTCATGGGTGACGGCGAGCTGGCAGAGGGTTCCGTGTGGGAGGGCGTAATGGCCGCCCACCAGTACAAGCTTGACAATCTCTGCGCCATCGTAGACCGGAACCGTCTTCAGATCTCCGGCTGCACCGAGGACGTTATGGCTCACGACAGCCAGGAAGAGCGCTGGGGCTCCTTTGGATGGCACGTAATCTCCATAAACGGCAACGATTACAAAGAGCTGAAAGCCGCCTTTGACGAGGCAAAGACCGTAAAGGGATCCCCCACCGTCATTATCGCCAACACCACCAAGGGCTATGGTTCTTCCATTATGGAAAATAAAGCAGGCTGGCATCATAAGGTGCCCAATGCAGAGGAATATGCGCAGATTATGAAAGATCTGGAGGAAGGAAAGGAGGCGGCTCTTCATGAATAAGATACCAAACAGGCAGGCCATCTGCGAAGTATTAATGGAAAAGGCAAAAGAGGACAAAGACATTGTAGTGCTGTGCAGTGATTCCAGAGGAAGCGCATCCTTAGCTCCCTTTGCAAATGAGTACCCCAAGCAGTTTGTGGAGGTAGGAATCGCAGAGCAGAACCTGGTGAGCATCGCCGCCGGTCTTGCAAAATGCGGCAAAAAGCCATTTGCAGCATCCCCGGCCTGCTTCCTGTCCACAAGAAGCTACGAGCAGGCAAAGGTAGACTGTGCCTACTCCAACACCAATGTAACCTTAATCGGCATCAGCGGCGGCATCAGCTACGGAGCACTGGGCATGAGCCACCATTCCGCACAGGACATTGCGGCCATGTCAGCCATCCCCAACATGCGTGTGTATCTTCCCAGCGACCGTTTCCAGACGGCAAAGCTGATTGAAGCTCTCCTTAAGGACGAGAAGCCGGCCTACATCCGTGTGGGCAGAAATCCCGTAGAGGACGTATACACAGAAGAAAACTGCCCCTTTGAGATGGATAAGGCAACCGTAATCACCGAGGGAACCGATGCAGCGATAATCGCCTGCGGCGAAATGGTAAATCCGGCCGTAAAAGCAGCGGAGCTTTTGAAAGAACAGGGCATCAGCGCAACAGTAGTAGATATGTACTGTGTAAAGCCTCTTGATAAAGAAGCAATCCGAAAGGCAGCGGAAAATGCCAGACTTGTAATTACCGTAGAAGAACATGCGCCCTTCGGAGGACTTGGCTCCATGGTAAGCCAGGTAGTGGCTTCGGAATGCCCCAAAAAGGTTATCAACCTGGCGCTGCCGGATGCCCCGGTTATTACGGGAACTTCAAAAGAGGTATTTGAGCATTATGGACTGACCGGAGAGGGAATCGCAAAAACCGTAAAAGAAAATTTGTAAGTGAAAAGTAGCGGATAGGTGTTATGGAGCCGGGATAAAACAGCAATTTCCATACCAGTGCCAGATGAATTTACAGACACGTAGTTTGTGGCTGGAAATTTATCGAGATAATTGGTACTGGGCTGGATGTTGCGGAACTTGAAACAGGAGAATATATAAATATGGCTGATTATGTATTGGGGATTGATCAGAGTACCCAGGGAACAAAAGCCCTGCTGTTTGACGGAACAGGCCGTCTTCTGGAACGGGCGGACTTGTCCCACCGGCAGATGGTGGATGACAAAGGCTGGGTAGAGCATGATCCCATGGAGATATATCACAATACCATAGAAGTAGTAAAGCTTCTGGTAGAAAAAGCCGGAATTGACAAAAATGAAATCCGGACGCTGGGGATCAGCAACCAGCGAGAGACCGCCATGGTGTGGGAGCGAGACAGTGGACTTCCCATCTACAACGCCGTGGTATGGCAGTGCGCAAGAGGAGCAAAGATTTGTGAACGTCTGGAAAATCAGGGTCAGGCAGAGCTGGTGCGCTCCCGTACAGGACTTCCCTTATCCCCCTATTTTTCCGCAGCCAAGATAGCCTGGGTGCTGGAAAACGCAGAGGGAGCCAAAGAAAAGGCAGAGAAAAAAGAGCTGTGCTGCGGAACCATAGACAGCTGGCTTGTATATAAGCTTACCAAAGGAAAAGAGTTCCGGACGGACTATTCCAACGCCTCCCGGACCCAGATGTTCAACATCAGAACACTGGCATGGGATGAGGAGGTGTGCGGGCTGTTTGGAATTCCGGTATCCTGCCTTGCTAAAGTTACAGATTCCAACGGATGCTACGGAGAGACGGACTTTGAGGGATTCCTTGAAAAACCCATTCCCATCAGGGGCGTGATGGGTGATTCCCACGGAGCTTTGTTCGGACAGGGATGCCTTACAAAAGGAATGACAAAGACCACTTACGGAACAGGTTCTTCCGTTATGATGAATATTGGGGAACAGCCGGTATTCAGCAGCAAGGTTGTCACCTCCCTTGCATGGGGAATGGACGGAGCCGTCAGCTATGTGCTGGAGGGAAATATCAATTACACAGGAGCCGTCATTACCTGGATGAAAGATGATTTGAAGCTTATTTCCTCTCCGGCGGAGACGGGAACTCTGGCGGAGCAGGCCAATCATCAGGATGAAACCTATCTGGTTCCGGCATTTTCCGGTCTTGGAGCCCCCTACTGGGACAGCGAGGCAAGGGGTATCTTCTATGGAATGTCCCGAACAACCGGACGTATGGAGCTTGTAAAGGCCGGACTGGAGAGCATTGCCTATCAGATTACGGATGTGGTAAGGGCAATGGAAGAGGAATCGGGAATTGCCATTGAGGAGCTTCGGGTGGACGGAGGACCTACGAAGAATACATACCTGATGCAGTTCCAAAGTGATATGGCGGGAATTCCTGTGCGCATTCCCCCGGCGGAAGAGCTGTCCGGAATCGGAGCCGCCTATGCTGCGGGTCTTGCTGCAGGACTCTATCAGCAGGATGCGATCTTTGGCAGTGAAGAGAGAAAAAGCTTTACCCCCTCCATGAAAGCAGAAGAGAGGGATAAAAAATATGAGGGCTGGAAGAAAGCCGTTTCCAAGGCTCTCACAAAGTCAAATACCCCATAGCAGCTAACGGGGCATCAAGCTTGTAACGCAGCAAGCTGCGGGGTATTTGACCCTTGCGGCAGTCGCCAAATGGACATGCCAGCATGTCCGCTTGGCTCGTTGCCCGCAGAAATAAGGTATGAGGTTTCCGGACGAAAGTCCGTAATCCTGGCTGTTTTCATAGTGAAAGCAGTCAAATACAAAACTACTTCTGCAAAAGGCCTTACTCTGAGGATGTTGTATTTCAGCATACCGGTGGTAGAGCTGGCCCTTTGCGGCGGCGTTCCCACCTTTATTCAGACCATGGATTCGGAGGTGGAGTTCTACACTCTGGCAGAGGAAATTCACGAAAAGAATCCGAAGCTTCTTGCCTATATCCATGAGAAGCTGCCGGGTGTAGGGCATGAATTCATCCCTCACACAGAGCTTAAGAAGATGTCGGCAAACGCAAGATTCGCTATCCGGACAGGGGAGTTTACACCTTATCCCAATATTATACTCCGGGCGGGCGTGGCATTTCCGGCTTAAAGGCAGAAAATAAAATAATATCTATCCAAAAGCCATATGTGCAATAGCCGCCAGAATCTGATCCGTACAGTGTGACCAGGTGAAGTTCTGAGCGGCTTTTTCATAGCCTTTCTGAATGAGCCTCTCCGAAAATGACTGATCTGTCAGCAGATGCTCTGCGATACCCGGAAGTTTGTCTAAATGCTCCAAATCATACAGGGCAATATCCACCCCATCCGTGAAATTCTCATCCACCCACCTGCTGGAATCTGTCAAAGGAACCGAATGTTGCAGCAATGCGTTAAATATCCGTTCATGGGTTCCGGATTTAAACCAAGGGAACACATTCAGGTTGATTTTGGCATCAGCCATAAAAGGAAGTGTTTCCTTAAAGGCCACCCGATCCTTAAGGTGATGTACATTGGAGCGGCGGACACAGGAAAGGTTTTCCCACCCTCGTCCCAAAAGATAAAACTCAAAGCCGGCCTCAGCAAGGACTGTGACCACCTTTTCCCTGTAATAGTGGCGCACGGCCCAGTCTACTGATTCGGAACAGCGCAGAAGTGTTTTCAAAGTCTCGCTGGAAACATCCCAGCCAAGCTGACGGAGGGTGTAAAGGACAGCCTGTTCCGTTGTCAGATGGCAATTTTCTGTCAGATTGCGGAACATAACCTCATAAAAATGAGAGATTTCCTTATTGTCGGGAAAGAGCTCCTTTAGATTGTTAAGCATAGATTCCCAGTGGTAATAGGTTCCGGAAAACAGGATATCGTATTTTCTTGCGCCAAATGGAATGACGGCAGCATTTTCTTCGGGAAGGACGCCTGCATGAGGCATAAAAGCCGCATGGGGAGCAGTCTGTCCAAAATACGTTTGGATATAAGACACATGATCCCGATCACAGCAAAGGGCAAGGTAATTGCGGGGATGATTTATAAGAGTAGGATGAAAACGCAGGGGCGGATCCAGAATAATATCAATTACTGCCGCCTGATAGGAATTCCACAGCTCAATAAAGGAATCCTCACGAATCCCCAAGCCGTCAAAGCAAATGACAGCGTCCACCTTTTGGGATGCAAACCGGGCAAAAGATACGTAAGAGTGCGGCGACGATGCCGGAGGATTTGCCAGATCCAGGATAAAGGCTTCGTGCCCTCTTGCTTTAAGCTGGCGGGATAGCTGATCGGTAAAAAAATTAAAGGACTCTACTTCTGAATAATATAAGACAATTCTCATTTTCCGGATTCCTTTCTGTCCTCAGAATCGATACTGCAGTACCTGTTTTCGCCATACTCTTTCGGAGGGGAGGACTTTGTTCGTTAAGGTATACCCTGCAGGTACCCCGTTAATGCATGTCCCTTTTAGAATGGCGGAATTCGTTCCGTAAGGTATAATCACATACAGTTTATCATATTTTTTCATTACAGTCATGGAAATATTTCATGAAATCGGAGAGTGTTATATTCATCACGGAAAGACTGTTTTTGATACGGGCCTTAAGTTGGAATTATTGCAGGAATGCTTCCTGGGTATCCCTTGACGTATTTCGGAAAATCTCGTATCCTAAAATCAGAAGCGAACAGACCGCTTGGCTGTCTCTGCTGTCTACCGAAAATCTTGTGGATGCGGAAACCTTGGTCAGAGAATATCCCTGGTTAGAGGAAGTCTATGAAGAGATAGCCATGCTGCGACAACGGCCGGAGGAAGTGCTGGGGATGTTTTCAGAAGCGTTGCGGATGCTGGATGAGAATACGGTAAAATTTATGATAGAGGAACTGCAAAAGAAGGTAGAAGAGAAGGACACGGAAATTAGTAAGCGAGATGCAGAGATTAATATGCGGGATGCGGTAATAGAAGAGAAGGATTCCGTGATAGATAAGAAGAATATGTTAATATATGAACAAAATTCTGCCATAGAAAGAGTAAATGCAGAAAATGAAGCACTAAAAAAACAGTTGAAGGAGCTGTCGGAATATAGATAGCCCCCTCGGTTTTAAAGATAAACAGGTAAAGCCTATGCGCAAATCAACTCAAAAATTTACAAAAAAGTTGTAGGAATGGCATTTTAGCTATCTGTATAGCTTCATTTTCTTATTTGCCCAGGGAAAATATGCTGGCAGTTATAACATCCTCTTTTTGAATCCCACCAAGAAGAGGTCAGTTATGAGCTACTGTCATTGCAAAATTAGAAAATATGAAATGAATTCAAGCAACAAAAAATTAGTGACATAGTATGAGACAGCCAGTCAGGTGCCTGCGAATCAGCACTTGCTGGCTGTTTATCTTTGCGGCAGCCAGCAAAGGGTCTGATTTGTGAGACGTAAAACTATGTATACAAAATTAATAATTCTGCATGCGCTCCATTTCGCATCACCACAAATCAAAGTGGCGCAAGGGGCATCCTTGAACTCGGTTTTCCGTTACCCAGAAAAGAGAACTTTCATAACGATAATCTTGTATTTGTTATAAAATAAATACAAATTTAAAATTCGGCCATAAAAATAAAGAAAGAAAAATACAAATCAATGAAAATATATTGACATATTGATGGAAAAGAGTTATAAATAAATAAAAAGAAAGAAGAAAAATTATGAAATCAGCAATAATATTGAGAGAATCTATTCTGTATTAGTGAAATTCTATAAAATAAATACAAGTTAAATAATAAGAATACAAGTTATTGAAAGAAAAAGAGATCATTTCTTAATATCAAATAACGATAACCGATGCCAGGCCGGCTTGGGCAAGAGCAAAACCCAGACAGCAATTTAGAAAACAATCCGGAAATAACCCGGAAACAGTCCGAAAAGAAATAAAAAGGAATCCAAATCAAATGGCAAAATATCAGGTATTGGCAGAAGCCTTGCGGCAGAAAATTATAGAGGGCATCATTTCTCCGGGAAATAAGCTTCCCTCGGAGTACGAGCTTCAAAAGAAGTTTCAGGTAAGCCGTCAGACAGTGCGCAACGCCTTGGAGGTGCTGGAAAAGCAGGGCTTTGTAAGAGGCCGTCAGGGCAGCGGCACCTATGTGCTGGATCGGGAAGCGGAGGAACGCAAAAAAAGCAGGCGCATTGCCGTAGTGACCACCTATGTGGACAATTACATATTTCCAAAGATCATACAGGGAATCGAAAGCGTTTTGGCAAAAGAGGGTTTTCAGGTACAGATTGCATTTACGGGAAATCATATCTGGAGGGAAGAGGCAGTTTTAAAGGATCTTTTGGAGCAGGACTTGAGGGGAATCATCATAGAGACAACGAAGAGCGCCCTGCCGAATCCCAACCTGCCCCTTTACCGCCGCTTACAGGAAAAGGGGGTTCCCGTTCTCTTTATCAACAGCCGCTATCCGGAGCTTGACTGCCCGGCGGTTTCGCTTCATGATGAAGCGGCAGGCAGGCTGGCGGCACAGTGTCTTCTGGAATACGGACATGAAAAGATCGGCGGCTTTTTCAAGCTGGATGACGGACAGGGAATCCGCCGTTACCAGGGCTTTGTGGAGGCGCTGCGGGACGGGGGAATCCGGCCCCTGGAAGAAAATATACTTTGGTTTGACACGGAAGATGCCCTGGACTTTGGCTGCATGGCGGAGCGCATTGTAAAGCGCCTGGGCGCCTGTACCGGAATCCTGTGTTATAACGACAGCACGGCTTTTGAGGTAATAGAGATACTGAAGCGTCACGGAATATCTGTTCCGGAGGATATATCGGTGGTAAGCGTGGATGACACGGATTTGGCTATGCTGGGTGAGGTGGGATTGACCTCCGTGCACCATCCAAAAGAAAAGCTGGGGGAAAAAGCGGCTAAGCAGCTTATTTCCATGATTCGGGGCAATATGCCGGGGATGTCCTATGAATTTGAACCTTATCTGGTGGAACGGGATTCGGTAAAAAAATTGTAAAACCATTATTGTGAAAAATTATGTTTTACTTGTTTGTTTATCTTGAAAGGTATGAATTGCAGTATATGTAAGGTATAATTAGTTCGGTATGTGCGTAAGCGCCCGCATCCAGTCCATGGATATGGGGATAAAACAATATAATCCAACTTATTTCAGGAGGTAAAAAGAAATGAAACAGTACAAGTTTTGGTTTGCAACCGGTTCTCAGGACTTATACGGAGATGAGTGTCTGGCTCATGTGGCGGAGCACTCCAAAAAGATTGTGGAGCATCTGAATCAGTCCGGCCTGCTCCCCTATGAGATTGTATGGAAGCCGACCTTAATCACCAACGAGCTGATCCGCAGGACTTTCAACGAGGCCAACGCAGACGGGGAATGTGCAGGCGTTATCACTTGGATGCACACCTTTTCCCCGGCAAAGTCCTGGATCCTGGGACTGCAGGAGTACCGCAAACCTCTGATGCATTTACATACACAGTTTAATGAAGAAATTCCATACGATACCATTGACATGGACTTTATGAATGAGAATCAGTCCGCACACGGAGATCGGGAGTACGGCCATATCGTAAGCCGCATGGGGATTGAACGGAAAGTTGTTGTGGGACATTGGGCGGATGAGAGCGTTATTAAGCGGATTGCTTCCTGGATGCGTACCGCCATTGGTATTATGGAGAGCAGCCATATCCGTGTGATGCGTGTGGCGGACAATATGCGCAACGTGGCCGTGACCGAGGGAGATAAGGTAGAAGCTCAGATTAAGTTTGGCTGGGAGATTGACTCTTATCCCGTAAATGAAATCGCAGAATATGTGGAAGCCACAGCAAAAGGCGATGTTGACACTTTGGTGGAAGAATATTATGATAAATATGAGATCTTATTGGAAGGCAGAGATCCGGAGGAGTTCAAAAAGCATGTGGCGGTGCAGGCCCAGATAGAGCTTGGCTTTGAGCGTTTCTTAAAGGAGAAAAATTATCAGGCTATCGTAACTCATTTCGGTGATTTGGGAGCTCTTAAGCAGCTTCCCGGACTGGCGATTCAGCGCCTGATGGAAAAGGGCTATGGCTTCGGCGGAGAGGGCGACTGGAAGACGGCAGCCATGGTGCGCCTGATGAAGATTATGACTGAGGGCATGAAAGATGCCAAGGGAACTTCTTTTATGGAGGACTATACCTACAATCTGGTTCCCGGCAAGGAGGGTATTCTTCAGGCCCATATGCTGGAGGTATGCCCCACCATTTCCGAGGGTCCCATTGGTATTAAGGTAACGCCGTTATCCATGGGAGACAGAGAGGATCCGGCCCGTCTTGTATTTACCTCCAAAACAGGCAAAGGCATTGCCGCATCCCTGGTTGATCTGGGAAATCGCTTCCGCCTTATTATTAATACGGTGGACTGCAAAAAGGTGGAAAAACCCATGCCGAAGCTTCCGGTGGCAACCGCATTCTGGACACCGGAGCCCAGCCTTGCAACTGGTGCGGAAGCCTGGATTCTGGCAGGCGGAGCCCATCATACGGCCTTTACCTATGACCTGACCGCAGAGCAGATGGGCGACTGGGCGGCAGCTATGGGAATCGAGGTTGTATACATAGACAAGGATACCACCATCCGCAGCCTTAAGAATGAAATGCTCTGGAATTCCGTTGCTTTCCGTTAGATAAAAAGAACTTAAAACAGTAATATCCCGGACAGTGTACAAATCGATTTACAGACGCATTTTTCTGCGGCTGGAAATTGATTTATACAAAGGTGTACGGAAAGGATATTACGGAACTCAAATCAGCAGCACCCGGACAGTGCACAGATCCGTTTACGGACGCATGCTTTTGTGGCTGGAAATGGATCTATATGTCCCGTGTACTGTCCGGGTGCTGCTGAACTTTAAATAGGAGGGTTTTACCATGAGCAATTTAAAAGAAGCCATTGAAAGCGGAAAGACATCTCTGGGAATTGAGCTTGGCTCCACCCGAATCAAAGCAGTACTTATTGACGAGTCCCACAAGCCCATTGCATCCGGAAGCTATGACTGGGAGAACCAGTTGGAGAACGGCATCTGGACCTATGCCCTGGATGAAGTGTGGAAAGGTCTTCGGGGCAGCTATCAGGCATTGAAGGAAGATGTGAAGAATCAGTACGGCGCAGAAATCACCACTGTGGGAGCTCTCGGAATCAGTGCCATGATGCACGGCTATCTGGTATTTGACAAAGAGGGAAATCAGCTGGTGCCGTTCCGTACCTGGAGAAACACCATCACCGGCCAGGCAGCAGGGGAGCTGACAGAGCTGTTTCAGTATAACATCCCCCAGAGATGGAGCATTGCCCATTTGTACCAGGCCGTATTAAATGGAGAAGAGCATCTTCCGAAGATTGATTATATGACCACTCTTGCAGGCTATATTCACTGGAAGCTTACGGGACGCAGGGCTATGGGCGTAGGCGAGGCCTCCGGCATGTTTCCCGTTGACACAAAGACGGGGCAGTTCTACGGCCGTATGCTTGACCAGTTTGATGATTTGGTGGCGGATAAAAGTTATTCCTGGAAGCTTGAAGAGATTTTGCCGGAGGTTCTCAGTGCGGGCGAAGCGGCAGGGGAACTGACGGAAGAGGGAGCAAAGCTTCTGGATCCGTCCGGCACCTTGAAAGCAGGCATTCCCTTATGTCCGCCGGAGGGTGACGCAGGCACCGGCATGGTTGCCACCAACAGCGTGGCACAGCGTACCGGCAATATTTCCGCAGGAACATCCGGATTCGCCATGATTGTTCTGGAACATGAGCTTAAGAAAGTACATACGGAGATCGATCTGGTAACTACTCCGGACGGAAGTCTGGTGGGAATGGCCCATACCAACAACTGTACCTCGGATTTGAATGCCTGGGTAGGGTTATTTAAGGAATTTGCAGAAAGCTTCGGCATGAAAGTGGATATGAACGAGCTCTTTGGCACCTTGTACCGGAAAGCCCTGGAGGGAGATCCGGAGTGCGGCGGACTTCTGGCTTACAACTATTTCTCAGGGGAGCATGTGACCGGCTTTGAAGAGGGACGTCCGCTGTTCGTGAGAAAGCCGGACAGCAAGTTCAATCTGGCCAACTTTATACGGGTACATTTGATGACCTCCCTTGGAGCCATGAGAGCAGGAATGGATATCCTCATCAAAGAAGAGGGCGTAAAGGTAGACGAGATCGTAGGACATGGCGGCCTCTTTAAGACAAAGGGCGTAGGACAGCGGTTTGTGGCGGCTGTTATGAACGTTCCCGTAGTCGTGATGGAGACGGCCGGAGAGGGCGGCGCCTGGGGAATTGCCCTGCTGGCCTCTTATATGAAGAATAAAAGCCAGGGAGAAAGCCTTGGAGCTTACCTTGCTGATAAAGTATTTGCAGGTGAAAAGGGAGAGCGCATGGAGCCGGACGCAAAGGATGTGGAGGGCTATGATATCTTTATTGAGCGCTACACCCAGGGCCTTGCCATTGAGCGTGCGGCAGTGGAGCATCTGCGCTAAAAGGTGAGATATCCGATAGGATGACGGTTATAAAAACAGAAACCTCAAAGGAGGATGACGCAATGGCAGAAGCTTTCAGTGCGCCATCCTCTTTTTAAGGTCAAGTCAGAGTTCTGGGATAGAATGTACAGGGAACATGTAGCAAAACTGGAATAGAGGTGTGGGATGCTGAAAGTATTTCTGGTAGAAGACGAAGTGGTAGTGCGTGAGGGAATGAAAAACAATATCCACTGGGAGAAAGAGGGCTTTATATTTGTAGGGGAAGCCAGTGACGGAGAGCTGGCTTATCCTCTGATCCAGAAGACCCGGCCGGATATTCTCATTACAGATATTAAAATGCCCTTTATGGACGGATTGGAGCTGAGCCGCCTGGTGAAGCAGGAGATGCCGGATGTGAAGATCATTGTCTTAAGCGGCTACGATGAGTTTGAATATGCAAAAGAGGGAATCAGTATCGGAATTACGGACTATCTGGTAAAGCCCATTTCCGGAAGTCAGCTTCTGGAGGCGGTAAAAAAGGTGGGGAAGCTGGTGGAGGAGGAAGGGGAGCAGCGGAAGTTTCTGGAAACCTTTGAGCGGGAGCGCCTGGAAAACACCCAGCTTGCCAGACAGAGGTTCTTTCGAAGCCTGGTGTCCGGCACCAAGCCCGTATCTTCCCTTTTGAAGGAGGGACGGGAGATTGGCATGGAGCTTGCTGCCAACCGCTATAACATTCTGCTCTTTCAGATTTTCGCCGGCGATGGCGGCGAAGGCTATGATGAGGAAGAAAACCGGGTTACAAAGGCAATAGAAGAGATGACGGAACAGATTCCGGGAGTTCTGATGATCGAACTGGGACTGGAGGGCTGGGCATTTATCTTAAAAGGGACCGGAGAAAAGGAACTCTTAGAAGTACAGAATGATTTCCTTAAAAAGCTTTTGGAAACCCTTGGGTCTTATGAGACGGTGGAATATTTTGGAGGTCTGGGGCGGGAAGCAGGCAGGCTTTCCGAGCTTGGCCGCTGCTTTGAGGAAGCCAACCGGGCCTTTGCCTACCGGTATCTGAAAAAGAGGAATCAGATAATAGACAGCAGCCGAGAGACGGAACCGGAAGCAAAGGAAGAAGACATTCATCTGGATGCTCTGGATGTCAGACAATTGGATCGGCGTGCGGCGGAAAGCTTTTTGAAAACCGGGTTAAAGAGCCAGATTCCTCATTTTCTGGATGAGTACCTGCAAAGCCTTGGGGAGAAAAATATACAATCCATGCTTTTTCGCCAGTATGTAACCATAGATCTTTACTTTGCCGCAGTAGGGCAGATTCAGCAGCTTGGCTATGAATCGGGCGATTTGGTAGAGCGCTGTGGGGATTTCCAGAATATGAACTCCGTATTTTCCACGGTGGAGCAGACTAAGGATTATCTGACAAAAGTTCTGGAGGCGGCCCTTGAGCTTAGGGAGGCCGTATCCAGAAGAAAGTACAGCTCTCTCTTAAAGGATGCCAAGGCATTTATCAGGGAAAATTATGATAATGAGGAAATTTCCCTGAATATGACGGCAGCAAGCGTGAACTTAAGTCCCAATCATTTCAGTACCATATTCAGTCAGGAGACAGGCCAGACCTTTATTGAATACCTGACGTCCGTGCGGATGGAAAAGGCAAGGGAGCTTCTTCGGGGGACCTCTA
The DNA here is from genome assembly GCF_036941035.1 of Candidatus Merdisoma sp. JLR.KK006. NCBI lineage: Bacteria > Bacillati > Bacillota > Clostridia > Lachnospirales > Lachnospiraceae > Candidatus Merdisoma > Candidatus Merdisoma sp. JLR.KK006. The sequence goes on from NZ_JAYMNS010000022.1 coordinate 56,161, forward strand.
TGAAGACGGCGGAGATTGCCTTTGCCGTGGGCTACAAGGATCCCCATTATTTCAGCTATCTCTTTAAGAAAACACAGGAGTGTACACCGAGAGAGTTCCGGGCCGGAGCGTAAACAGAGGTGGTGTGGAATTGGAATAATTATGTGGAAAAAAGATTCTTCTATTAAAAAACGTTTGAATATGCTTCTTTTTGTCTGCCTGATTCCTTTAACGGTGATGATTGTCTACCTGCTGTTCATCATACGGCAGTTTTCAGAGCGCTATGATGCGGTTGTAGAAAATATTTCCAAGGCAAATGCCTATAATATCGCTTTTAAAGAGGATATGGATTACATCATGTATATCATTGTAGCCAATGCCCAGAGAGCCTCGGAGCTGGTGGACTTGGAACGGCCCCACCAGATGATCGAGGAAGCAAGGGAGGTTTTTGAGGGACTCTATGAGACAGCGGACGCAGACTATGCCAGAAACCGCCTTGGCAGAATCTTAAAGAGCCTTAACACCCTGGAAAACCGGGTGGAGGAGATTGAGACGGACATGATGGATGGAGGTTCCTATGACACCAATATGGAGCGTCTGGACTTAAATATCCGCATTTTGACAGAGCTGATTCAGGAGCAGATTCAGCAGTATATCTACTATGAGACGACCAACCTGGAGGCTCTCAGGGAGGGAATACGATCGGATGTGGATGCCGCCATACGAATGAGCAGCCTGATTTTTGCGGTGATTCTTGCCGGGGCGCTTGTAATCAGCCGGAAGATTATGACGGGAATTACAAAGCCCATTCGAAATCTCTGTGAGGTGACCACCCTGGCGGGAAGCGGAGATTTTGCCGTTCGTGCACAGGAGGAAAGTACGGATGAATTGGCAGTATTAAATACCAGCTTTAACCAGATGGTGGAGAAGATTGGAAATCTGGTAGAGGATATCCGCATTGAGCAGTTAAATCTGCGGGCAACGGAGCTTAAGCTTCTCCAGGCTCAGATTAATCCTCATTTCCTTTATAATACTTTGGATACGATTATCTGGTTGGCGGAAGCGGAGGAAAAGGAGCAGGTGGTGGTGATGGTATCCGCTCTGTCCGATTTCTTCCGAACCACCTTAAGCAAAGGGAGAGACTACATTTCTGTTCAGGAGGAGGAGGCTCATATCCGAAGCTATCTTAAGATTCAGAAAGTCCGCTATCAGGATATCCTGGACTATGAAATCCGGATCTCCGGAGAGCTGTATCAATATCAGATTTTGAAATTGACCCTGCAGCCTCTGGTAGAAAATGCCCTGTACCACGGAATTAAGAACAAACGAGGGAAAGGGCGGATTCGGGTATCGGGTGAGCAAGAGGGAGATACCTTGGTGTTCCGGGTGTGGGACAATGGCCAGGGTATGGAGCCGGAAAAATTAGAGAAAGTACGCCGGATTATCAGTGGAGAACAGGATCCGAACGATCCTTCCGGATTTGGGCTTTTCAATGTGGATCAGAGAATACGCCTGAACTATGGCGCCGGCTATGGTTTGACTATGAACAGCATCTATGGTTCCTGGACGGAGGCTGTCGTTACGATTCCGGCGGAGAAGAATGACACCATACCCGGACATGATTCCCAATAAGGGGAAAAATCACCCGTAAAAAAATAAACTTTTTCCGTAAAAAAACAAACTTTGTTCATATTTTGTTCAAAAATTAGTAAATAATTATACTTATTTCAAAAGGATGTCCGTATCAAAAAAAATCCCTCTGTCGTAAAATATTTTCATAGCCAAGAGGAATTGGCAAATAAAACACAGGGAGGGTTTTTGACCATGAAAAGAAAACTTATCGGCTTACTGTTGTGTGTAGCTATGACAGCGACTATGCTGGCTGGCTGCGGATCCAAGGGAGGAGATGCACCTGCAGACGCTCCTGCGGCTGATACACCGGCAGAAGCACCAGCAGAGAGCGGCGACGACGCAGAGGCAGATGCTCCGGCAGCATCCGGTGATGTAATCACCATCGGATTTGCACAGGTTGGACATGAGTCTGACTGGCGTACTGCTTCCACCAAGTCCTGCCAGGATGTATTTTCTGCAGAAAACGGCTACGACCTGCAGTTTGTAGACTGTGACAATGACTCTGCCGTACAGCTTGAGGCTGTTCGTGGATTCATTGAGCAGGATGTGGATTACATTATCATTGACCCCATCGTTTCCACCGGTTGGGACACCGTACTTACCGAGTGTGAGGATGCAGGAATCCCGGTTATCGTTATTGACCGTACCATTGATGATTCTGACAAGTATGTATCCTGGGTAGGCTCCAACTTCAAGACAGAGGGTCTTGCAGCAGGCGAGTGGCTGAAAGCTTATGCGGCAGAGAAAGGCATTAACGAGATCAATGCTCTTGTAATCGAGGGTTCCACCGGCGCATCCGCAACCATCGGACGTACTGAGGGCTTCAAGGAGATTGCTGACAGAGAGGGATGGACCATCGTAGATTCTCAGAGCGGCGACTTCACACAGGACGGCGGCGCAGAGGTTATGGAGTCCTACTGCAAGTCCTATGAAGGAAAATTCAACGTAGTTGTATGCCAGAACGATAATGAGGCATTCGGCGCTATGGATGCTATGAAGCAGGCAGGCATTTCCTACGGTGTTGAGGGCGACGTGATTCTGATTTCCTTTGACGCTTGTACCGCAGGCCTTGAGTTTGTAAAATCCGGCGATATCAACGCTGACTTCGAGTGCAACCCGCTGGCAGCTCCTTTTGTAGAAGAGGTTATCAAGACTCTTGCAAGCGGCGGAACACCGGAGAAAGAAGTATACATGGAAGAGCACTGGTTCGTAAATGAGGATATCCTTTCTACGATCGAAGTAAACGGTGAGACTCACAACTTAACTGTAGTAACAGATGACATTATTGCCGCACAGTACTAATATGTTTCCTGCCGATGGAAGTGATTCCAAAAGCGGAGCATAGTTAGCAGCTATAATCGGGGAGGTTGATGAAAGATAAGCCTCCCCCTTTCTCATAATACAGGAAACGCATGAGCTGTTTTCTGTATTATGAGATACCCTCCAAAGCAGGCGGGTGCTGTGATGGAAAGAGATTATGCACAAAAACATGTGCAAATTAAGGAAATACCTTACAGGTATCTCTTTATGCACAAAAAACATGTGCGAATTAAGGAAACACCTTACAGGTATCCCTTTATGCACAAAAAACATGTGCGAATTAAGGAAACACCTTACAGGTATCCCTTTATGCACAAAAATATGTGCGAATTAAGGAAAGGAAAGAAATTATGGACAATCAGGTAGTATTGACCATGCGTGGCATATCCATGACTTTCCCTGGAGTGAAAGCTCTTGACAATGTGGATTTTACTTTGCGAAAAGGTGAGATTCATGCGCTGATGGGGGAGAACGGCGCAGGTAAATCAACGCTTATTAAGTGTCTGACTGGTATCAATGCATTTGAGGCCGGTGAAATTCATGTGGAGGGCATTGAGGGCCCTGTTGTAAATCATTCCACGCTGGATGCTCAGAAAAAAGGTATTTCAACGGTGTATCAGGAGGTTAATCTCTGTCCGAACTTAAGCGTGGCCGAAAATCTGTTTATCGGCCGTGAGCCGAAGACAAAGCTTGGAACCATTGACTGGAAAACCATGGTAAAGAGGGCGGAAGCTATCATAGCGGACTTGGAAATGAATATTGATGTGACCCAGAACCTGGAGGAATATTCTCTGGCGCTCCAGCAGATGATTGCCATTGCCCGTGCGGTAGATATGGAGTGCAAGGTTCTGATTCTGGATGAGCCAACCTCATCTCTGGATGACAACGAGGTAGAGAAGCTGTTCCGCCTGATGAACCAGCTAAAGGAAAAGGGCGTTGGAATCGTCTTTGTAACTCATTTCCTGGAGCAGGTATATGCGGTCTGTGATAGGATTACGGTTCTTCGGAACGGCCAGCTGGTAGGGGAATATCCCATTGAGGATCTGCCCCGTGTGAAGTTGGTAGCAGCTATGATGGGTAAGGATTTTGACGATCTGGCATCCATTAAGTCGGACGAATCCCCCGCATTCAGCGATGAGGACATTCTCATTGACGCCCAGGGCTTAAGTCATAAGGGAACCATTAAGCCTTTCGATCTCAGGATTCATAAGGGCGAGGTTGTGGGCCTTACGGGGCTTTTGGGCTCCGGACGAAGCGAACTGGCCCGTGTAATCTACGGTGCCGACAAGAGTCAGACAGGGACATTAAAGGTAAATGGAAAGGAAGTAAAGATTAATTCTCCCATTGATGCCATGAACCTTGGCATGGGACTTCTGCCGGATGACAGAAAGGCGGAGGGTATCATCGGAGACTTGTCCGTTCGTGAAAATATCATTCTGGCCCTGCAGGCAAAACGGGGAATGTTCCGTCTTCTGCCTATGAAAGAGCAGATTGAACTGGCGGATAAATACATAGATATGCTTCAGATTAAGACGGCAAGCCGTGAGACCCTGATTCGGCAGTTATCCGGCGGTAATCAGCAGAAAGTAATTCTGGGCCGCTGGCTTGCGACAGATCCGGATTTCCTGATTCTGGATGAGCCTACTCGCGGAATTGACATTGGTACCAAGACGGAGATTCAGAAATTGGTGCTGAAACTGGCCAAGGAGGGAAAGGGTATTATCTTCATTTCCTCCGAGATCGAGGAGATGCTCCGTACCTGTACGAAGATGGCAGTTTTGCGGGACGGCGCAAAGGTTGGAGAGATCACCGAGAGTCTGACTCAGGAGACTGTAATGAAAGCAATTGCAGGAGGTGGAACCAATGAATAAAGTGAAAAAGCTCACAGGGATGGCTTTATTTCTTCCCATCTTCTGTATGGTGCTGGTGATGGCGGTTAACATCATCTATGATGTTGCTTCCGGAAATTTTGCATTTAACTTTTTTACCATTTCCATTCGAAATGGCGTGCTTTACGGGCGTTTGATTGATATTTTAAACCGTGGCAGCGAGATTGCAATTCTTGCGGTAGGAATGACTTTGGTGGTATCCGCTTCGGCCGGAACGGATATTTCCGTGGGCTCCGTTATGTCTCTGGCGGCTTCTTTCTGCTGTATGCTGCTGGCAGGCTATGGGGTATCCTCAGCCAATGATCTGGCGGTTCCCCTTTTGGTGGGCGTGCTGGGCGGTGTTCTTATGGGCTGCCTCTGCGGCGCTTTTAACGGATTTCTGGTGGCTTACCTGAATGTTCAGCCTATGGTGGCTACACTGATTTTATTTTCTGCGGCAAGAGCTATCGGGCTTTTGCTCTGTAACAATCTGATTGTGTATGTGCGGAATGACTCCTTTAAGTTTTTTGGAGGATATACCGGGTTTATGCCGACCCCTATTATTATTGCTGCCATCTGTGTGGCTGTTATGATGGTGCTTCTTAAGAAAACGGCTTTGGGCCTTTACATTCAGAGTGTGGGTATCAATAAAAAGGCTTCCCGGATTGCGGGACTTAATTCCTCAAAGATTATATTTGTGTGTTATGTGGTGTGCGGCCTTGCAGCCGGTATTGCCGGTATTGTGGGTGCTTCCCGTATCAGTTCGGCGGATTCCAACAATATCGGTCTTAATTACGAGCTGGATGCGATTCTGGCTGTAGCCCTTGGGGGAAACAGCTTAGGCGGCGGTAAGTTTAACCTGGCAGGCTCCATTATCGGTGCCTATACCATTCAGGCGATTACCACAACTTTGTATGCATTGGGCGTATCTTCGGATGTGGCTCCCGTATACAAGGCAGTCATTGTACTGATTATTGTAACGATTCAGGCTCCGCCCTTTAAGGCATATATGAAGCGGATGTCTGCCAAAAGAGCACTGGCGAAAGGAGGCGCTGCGGCATGAAAGGGAAAAAGATAAACAGCAATACCCTGCTGCTTCTGATTACCATTGCACTGTTTGTAGTGATGTATGCGGTGGGATGCGTGATTTACTCATCCAAGGGATTTACGCACCTGCAGACCTTTTTGAATATTCTTATTAACAATGCGGGGCTTCTCTGTATTGCCTGCGGCATGACCTGTGTTATGCTGACAGGAGGCATTGACATTTCCGTAGGCTCTCTGGTTGCCATGGACTGTATGTTCCTGGCGGTGGGCATGGAGCAGTGGGGGCTGAACGCAGGGCTTTTGTGTGTGTTGGTTTTGCTGATTGGCCTGGTGTTTGGTCTTGTGCAGGGCTTCTGCGTGGGCTATCTGGAGATTCAGCCCTTTATTGTAACCATGGCGGGCATGTTCTTTGCCCGTGGCATGACGGCGGTGATTTGTACGGATCAGGTGTCCATCAGCCAGAATGCATTTTTTGTAGGGCTGGCAAATATGAAGTTTGAGATTCCCTTTGGGGCTTATACCAACAGTAAGGGCGTGCTTCAGGTTCCGTTTGTCCGGCTTCCGGTTATTATTGCCCTGGTGGTGCTGGTCCTGGTGTTCCTGATGCTTCGTTATACCAAGTTCGGGCGCAGCCTGTATGCGGTAGGCGGCAATGAGCAGTCGGCTACGATGATGGGTCTGAATGTGAAGCTGACGAAGCTTAAGGCTTACATGCTGTCTTCTTTCCTGTGTTCCGTAGGAGGCATCTGCTTTTGTATGAATACCATGTCGGGAAGTGTGCGGCAGGCTCTTGGGCTTGAGATGGATGCCATTGCTTCGGCGGTTATCGGCGGAACGCTTTTGACAGGCGGCGTGGGAAATGTGATTGGATCTTTCTTTGGGGTGCTGATTAACGGCACTATTTCCACACTGGTCAAGACCAACGGCAAGCTTTTAAGCTCCTGGTCTAATATCGCTGTGGCAGCGCTTCTGTGCTTCTTTATTGTACTGCAGAGCGTATTTGCCAAAATGAAAGATACGAAGAAATAATATAATGGAAGAAAGTCCATTACTGTATTGGCCTGTGTCTGTGCAGCACAGTGCATGACCCAAGAACGAACAGTAACGAAAGTCTCTCATCTGCAGACAGATATGCTGCGGATGAGAGATTGTTCGCACTATCACGGCAGCGATTTGTGAATGAGGCTGTGAAAGTACGAAATGGTTATCCGTAATAGAGGAAAAGTTTAATGAGGGCTGCCATGAGGATGAAGAGGGCATGGATCATAGGGTGTCTTTTGCTGGCTGTGATTGCCTGCCAGGGCTGTAAAAAGCAGCAGGAGGAGCCGGAAAGTACCCTGCTGTATGAGGATGAAATCGAAGACAGTGATAATTATATTGTAGTGGGCTTTGCCCAGGTGGGCTCGGAGTCTGATTGGCGGCTGGCCAATACCCAGTCTTTTCGTGATACGTTCCGGGAGGATAAGGGGTATTACCTGCTTTTTGAGGACGGACAGCAGAAGCAGGAGAACCAGATTAAGGCGATTCGGAATTTTATTCTCCAGGAGGTGGATTATATTATCCTGGACCCAATCGTGGAGACCGGCTGGGATGCGGTGCTGCAGGAAGCAAAGGTGGCCGGAATCCCGGTGATTCTCTCAGACCGCCTGGTGGAGGTGGAGGATAGCAGCCTCTATACCTGCTGGGTTGGAAGTGATTTTGAGGAGGAGGGCCGGATTGCCGGCCGCTGGCTTAAGGCTTATCTGGAGGAAGAGGGCCGGGCAGATGAGGAGATTCGGATTGTGACTCTCCAGGGAACATTGGATTCTTCCGCACAGATTGGCCGGACGGTGGGATTTGATAAGATTCTCAGGCAGCAGGAGAACTGGACTATGCTGGATCGGGGCTCCGGGGATTTTACCCTTACCAAGGGCCGGGAAGTGATGGAGAGCTTTCTGGATCTGTATGATGATATTGACGTAGTGGTCTGCGAAAATGACAATATGGCATTTGGCGCCATCGAAGCTATCCGAGCGGCAGGGAAGACCTGCGGCCCCTCTGGGGAGATCATTATGATATCTATTGACGGAACCAGGGCAGCGCTGGATGCCATGGCGGAGGGGGAGATCCATATGGTGATGGAGTGCAATCCTCTTTTGGGGCCTATGGTGGAGGAGATTATTCAGAGGCTGGAGCGGGGAGAGGAAGTGGAACGGGTTCAGTATGTGGAGGAGCAGTATTTTGATGCTTCAATGGATTTGGAGAGGATTATGGAGAGTCGGACATATTAAAGGCATCTGCATGAACAGATGTTTCACGAACTGCCTATAGGCGGTTAATCCGACAAATATATACCTTACCGGACGAAGTCCGCCAGTTCCGAAGGGACATGCATTGATGGGGTACCCGTAGGGTATAGCAAAATGGCCGCTTGGTTTGTGAGACTGGGGCGGCTGTTTTTTCTGTCTTTACCCTCTTAAAATGTAATAAAATTTTAGAACATACCTTGACATTTCAAAAGCCTGTGCTATAATAAAACCAATATATGAACAATTATTCATATGAACGAATATTATATTTTGGAGGATGATAACCATGAAGAAGACTTATAAAATTGATGTGGATTGTGCAAACTGTGCCAATAAGATGGAGGAAGCCGCCAGGAAGACGGCAGGTGTGAAGGATGCCGCCGTAAGCTTTATGACTTTGAAGATGGTTGTGGAATTTGAGGAAGGTGCGGAGCCGAAGTCCGTGATGCAGGAAGTGCTTAAGAACTGCAAGAAGGTGGAGGACGACTGCGAGATCTTTTTATAGTAAAGCTAAAGCGACATTACTCTTTAGTGCTATCACGCAGTGATTTAGATAGTAAAGTCGCAAAGGCGCACAAGAGGAACTTTTATGAGCGCCCTTTCGAATGAAAGTTACGCTTATTACAGGTGTGTCGAAGCGACTTTACTCTTTAGTGCTATCACGCAGTGATTTAAATAGGAGGCAGCAAGATGAATAAGAAACAGAAAAAGATGCTGGCTCGAATTATTGCAGCGTTCCTGCTTTTGGTTGTTTTAAGCCTGCTTCCGGTGACAGGATATCTGCAGTTTGGGCTTTATATGGTTCCTTATCTTGTGATTGGCTATGATATTTTGAAGAAAGCCTTTAAGGGGATTCGGAACCGGCAGGTGTTTGATGAGAATTTTCTTATGGCAGTGGCTACGGTAGGCGCCATTGCGTTGGGAGATTATCAGGAGGGAACGGCGGTTATGCTGTTCTATCAAATAGGGGAGCTGTTTCAGAGCTATGCCGTGGGCAAAAGCAGGCGAAATATCAGCGAACTGATGGATATCCGGCCGGATTATGCCAATGTAGAGAAGGACGGCACTTTAGAGCAGGTGGATCCGGATGAGGTGGAGGTCGGAACCCTGATTGTGGTACAGCCGGGAGAGAAGATTCCGATTGACGGCGTGATTGTGGAGGGAGCTTCTACCCTGAATACCAGCGCACTTACCGGGGAAAGCCTTCCGAGGGAAGTTACGGAAGGGGAAGCGGTTATCAGCGGCTGCATCAATATGAACGGGCTTTTGAAGATTCAAACCACAAAGGAATTCGGAGAATCTACGGTGTCGAAGATTCTGGATCTGGTGGAGAATTCCAGTGCCAAGAAGTCCAGATCCGAGAACTTTATTTCAAAATTTGCAAGATATTATACGCCGGCTGTGTGCTATGGAGCGTTGTTATTGGCCATATGTCCGCCCCTTATAAGGCTGCTTGCTTTTGGGAGTGCTCCTGAGTGGGGAACTTGGATTTACAGAGCTCTTACGTTCCTGGTTATCAGCTGTCCCTGTGCCCTTGTAATCAGCATTCCCCTAAGCTTTTTTGCAGGTATCGGGGGAGCCAGTAAGGCAGGCGTTTTGGTAAAGGGATCTAATTATCTGGAGGCATTGGCGCAGACAGGATGGGTAGTCTTTGATAAGACTGGGACTATGACGCAGGGCGTATTTGAGGTGAAAGGTGTTCACCACAATACCATTGAGACAGAACGGCTGCTGGAGTATGCGGCTCTTGCGGAGTGTGCATCCTCTCATCCCATTAGTAAAAGTCTGCAAAAGGCATATGGAAAGCCTCTGGATCGAAGCCGGGTAACAGAGATTGAAGAGATTGGCGGAAATGGCGTGACGGCCAGGGTGGATGATGTGGCTGTGGCAGCAGGCAGTGATCGGCTGATGGAGCGGCTTGGAATTGATTTTGTTCCCTGCCATCATCCGGGAACGGTGGTTCATGTGGCTTTGGATGGGACCTATGCAGGGCACATTTTGATTTCCGATATGCTGAAGCCGGGAGCGAAGGAGGCTGTAAGACAGCTTTCTAAGGCCGGAGTTAAGAATACGGTGATGCTGACCGGAGATCGGAAGGAGGCTGCAAGGCAGGCTGCAGGGGAGCTTGGTATTCATGAGGTGCACAGTGGGCTGCTTCCGGCAGATAAGGTAGCCAAGGTTGAGGAGCTTCTTGAACGGAAGGGTCCCAAGGAGAAGCTGGTTTTTGTAGGAGACGGGATTAACGATGCACCAGTGCTGTCCCGGGCGGATATCGGAATTGCCATGGGAGCTTTGGGCTCTGATGCAGCCATTGAAGCGGCGGACATTGTGCTGATGGATGACGATCCCCTTAAGATTGCCACAGCTATCCGCATTGCCAGAAAGTGTATTCGGATTGTCTATGAGAACATTTATTTTGCCATTGGGATCAAGGTGATTTGTCTGGTACTTGGGGCCGTCGGCATTGCCAATATGTGGGTGGCTATTTTTGCAGATGTGGGCGTGATGGTGATTGCGGTGCTCAATGCTATTCGGGCCTTGTTTGTGAAAAAGGTTAATTAGTTTTTGCTGGAGCTGTCTTATTTTATGGCAGCTCTATTATGCTGATTAGCGGCAGTTGGCTAATCCGGTGAGTGGTACCGTAGGGTATGCCCTACGGGTACCCCATTAGTACATGTCCTTTCGGGACTGGCAGACTTTGTCTGATAAGGTATAGATGAATGGAAAGCGTATTTGAGAAAGGAAGTGTGAGAGATGGCAGAAAAAATAGAGGGCTGCTGTGATACCTTTGAGGTTCATGAGAATTTAGTGAAAATTGTTCAGGAAAAGATGCCGGAGGAGACGGAAGCTTATGATTTGGCGGAGCTGTTCAAGGTTTTTGGAGATTCCACCCGAATCCGAATCCTGTTTGTGCTTTTTGAGGCGGAGGTCTGCGTCTGTGATTTGGCGGAAGCTCTTCAAATGACCCAGTCTGCCATTTCCCATCAGCTTCGTATTCTAAAGCAGAATAAGCTGGTAAAAAGCAGGCGGGAAGGGAAGTCTATCTTTTATTCTCTGGCGGATAATCATGTGCGCACGATTATTGATCAGGGGCGGGAGCATATTGAGGAGGATTAACCGCTGCTCTTATCTTGGCGGCACATTTTTAACCGGTTTGCTTTAATGTTATTTTCAAGCTTTGCAGAGACATTGCATTTTCTAAAGTCCTGTGCTATGATAAAGCGATATAAGGCAGTTTAATAAATGCTATGGCTGCCGTGTAAGGAAGGCGGAAGATGACAATGATTGAGATACTGGAACTGATTCTTCATTATCTGGTGGAGGCTACGATTCCTGTATTTGAGCTGATTGGTGTGGGAATCATCATAGCTTCCGGTATTCGGGGCTTTTACAGCTATGTTTGCAGAAAGCCGGATACGAAGCTGACGCTGGCAAAGGGTCTGGCCATGGGGTTGGAGTTTAAGCTGGGAAGCGAGATCTTGCGTACCGTAGTAGTCCGGGAGTGGACGGAGATTGCCACCGTAGCCGGGATTATTGCCCTTCGAGCGGCTTTGACCTTCCTGATCCACTGGGAGATTAAGGAAGAGGAAAAGGGCATCGATGCAGATTGAACAGGATATTGTAAAATAAGAGAGGGCTGTTGCAAAGGATTTTGTGACAGCCTCTTTCCAGGTTTTGTTAGGGAACAAAGGAGTGGAGAAATGAATCAAATTAGACTGATTGCCTTCGATCTGGATGGCACATTGCTAAAAGACAATAAGGAGCTGACACCACGGACGCTGGATGCTTTAAAAAAAGCATCAAAGGCCGGGATTTATCTGGTTCCAACCACAGGGCGCCTGTATGACGGTGTGCCGGAGGAGATACGCACGCTTCCCTTTATCCGCTATGTGATCGGGGCAAACGGAGCGCAGGTTTATGATGCCTGGGAGAAAAAGACCATCCGGCGGGCGGAAATGAACCGGGACGAGATCCTTCAGTTTTTTCATGCTGCCGAGCATGCATCCGCTATTGTCGGCTGCTATAAGGGCGGAAAAGCGTATATGGGAAGGGAAGATATGGAGAAGATGGAAGCGTATTCTCCCGGACAGGTGCTTTTTCGCATGATGCGCAGGATTTATCTTCCGGTTGAGGATCTAAAGACGTATCTTCTTGAATCGGGGGAGACCGTGCAGAAGCTGATGCTCTTTTTTGCGGATCTTGAGGAACGCAGGCAGGTTTTGGAGGAGATGAAGGCATCACTTTTGGAGCTGTCCTTATCCAGCTCCGCAATCAATAATATTGAGGTGAATGCAAAGGAGGCCAATAAGGGAGCTGCCTTAAGATTCCTTAGGGAGTACCTGAATATAGAGCGGGAGGCGACTGCGGCCTTTGGGGACGGAAGCAACGATATTACTATGCTTTTGGAGGCAGGAACCGGTTTTGCCATGGAAAATGCCTGTTTGGAGGCGAAGGAGGCTGCAGATCGGATTGCCTTAAGCAATGAGCAGGAGGGCGTGGCCCATATGATAAATGAAATATTAAGGGGCCGCTGAGAACTTTGAGAACGGAAATTTTTCTTGCATTTTGTATATTTCCATGGTATAATAGCTTGCGTTGTGATAAAAAGAGATGTTCCTCTGCTGTACGCCTAAGGGCCGAAGCACGCTGTCCTGTGAAGACTATGGAGTGAGATGCTTTACAGGCACAGAGGGAGCGAAGCCAGACATGGCTGGAAGTAGATATGCGCCGGCCTCCGGTGCGGCTTTGAGGGCTTCGGAATTACGGTAAGAACATCCGAGATAAGAAGGAGGAAGCAACGAATGAACGATATTATTAAGAGCATTGAGGATGCTCAGCTTAAGGCAGAAGTACCTGAGTTTCGCGTAGGCGATACGGTTAAGGTGTACGGTAAGATCAAAGAGGGTAATCGTGAGAGAATTCAGGTTTTTGAAGGCGTTGTCCTTAAAAAGCAGGGCGGCGGAGCCAGAGAAACCTTTACCGTAAGAAAGAATTCCAATGGTGTGGGCGTTGAGAAGACATGGCCCTTGCACTCCCCCAATGTAGAGAGGGTGGAAGTGGTACGCCGCGGAAAAGTAAGACGTGCGAAGCTGACCTATTTAAGAGGACGTGTTGGTAAGCGTGCGAAGGTAAAAGAATTAGTAAAGTAATGGATTGATGAAAGCTGGGGGGCAGTCGCAAAATAAGGCATTCGGATTTTGCGTCAGTCCCTTTTTCATTCTTTAAGGCAGTGAGCCGGATACAGAGTTTTGTATATTCGACGGATGTTTTAAGGTGCAGAACCTTGGATAGCTGCGGTCAACAGGCTTCCTGGGGATTTGATTGTATAAGGAGAGACCAATGGCAGGTTTGACCTTTCGGCAACGGAAAAAGCGGATAAACGTGGCGATACTTCGGGAGGCCATCATTTGGATAGGCGAGGCGGTACTGGCCTTTGGCTTTGCCTGCGTGCTGGTCTATTTCTTTGGTGCGTCCCTGAGCAATGTGGGACAGTCTATGGAGCCAGCTATTTACAGCGGAGATCAGGTGCTGGTTAATCGGATGATTTATCGGATTAAAGCTCCTGATTATGGAGATTTGGTCGTATTTAAGCCAAATGGAAATGAGAATGCCCACTACCATATAAAGCGTGTGGTGGGATTGCCGGGAGATACAGTGACGATTGAGAGCGGCCGGGTATTTATTGACGGGGAGCTTTTGAATGAGGAGATTCTCACGGAAAGTATGCAGGATGCAGGCGTGGCAGAGAGCCCGGTGAAGCTGGGCGAGGACGAATATTTTGTTCTGGGAGATAACCGGAATAACAGCGAGGACAGCAGAAGCGCAGATATCGGCAATGTGCGGCGGGAGGATATCATGGGAATGGCATGGTTCAATATCACGCCGGGAGAACGCTTCGGATGGCTTCCGTGAGGTTCTGCAAAACTGGAATGAAACAGCGTGTATGGATAAGGTTCTGCGGAACTGGAATAGGAGATAGCTATGAATATTCAGTGGTATCCGGGGCATATGACCAAGGCAAAGCGGATGATGCAGGAAAATATCAAGCTGGTGGATCTGATTTTAGAGCTTGTAGATGCAAGAATTCCCTTTAGCAGTCGAAATCCGGATATTGATGAACTGGGCAGACAAAAGGCTCGTATCATTTTATTAAATAAATGCGATTTGGCAGATGAAGATAAGACAGCTCTCTGGAGTGCCTATTTTAAAAAACAGGGTTTTCAGGCGGTCCAGGTAAATTCCAGAAGCGGCCTAGGACTGAAAGCGATCCACGGTGCAGTTCAGGAGGCGTGTAAGGAAAAGATTGAAAGAGACAGAAGGCGCGGCATTTTAAACCGTCCCATCCGGGCTATGGTGGCAGGTATTCCCAATGTGGGAAAGTCTACCTTTATCAACAGCTTTGCAGGAAGGGCCTGTGCCAAGACGGGCAACAAGCCGGGCGTGACCAGAGGGGCCCAGTGGGTGCGGCTGAATAAGCAGGTGGAGCTTCTGGATACGCCGGGGCTTTTGTGGCCCAGATTTGAGGATCCGAAGGCAGGGCTTCGCCTTGCCATGATTGGATCCGTAAAGGATGAGGTACTGAATACAGAGGAATTGTCTCTGGAACTGTTGGAGTTTCTGAGAACGGATTATCCGGGGGTTCTGGCAGGGCGGTATGGAATTCGGGAGACAGAGGATACATTTTCCATGCTGTCTCAGATAGCAGAGAACAGGGGATGTCTTCTAAAGGGCGGCGAGCTGAATCTGGGAAAAGCTGTGGGGATCCTGTTGGAGGAGTTCCGCAGCGGAAAGCTGGGAAGATTTACCCTTGAAGTTCCAAAGGAAGAGAATTAAAATAATTCTAAAGCTGATTGTGAGGATTGGATATGGGGAGAAAAGGGAAAGAAGTGGAAGATGATTTCATAGGCGAAGGGGATGAGGAACGGGAAAAGGGGCCCCTTCGAGAGCTTTTGGGAATGATTCTTTACATAGGAATAGTACTTGTTATTACGTTTCTGATCATTACTTTTGTGGGCCAGAGAACTCATGTGAGCGGTGATTCTATGAAGAATACCCTGAATCACGGGGATCAGTTGATTGTGGATAAGATTACTTACCGTTTCCGGGATCCGGTGCGCTTTGACATTATTGTATTTCCTTATAAATATGAAGAGAACACCTATTATATTAAGCGGATTATTGGCCTGCCCGGAGAGACGGTTCAGATTGCGGACGGTGAGATCTATATTAACGGCGAGGTGCTCAAGGAATCTTACGGCCGCGAGGTGATCCAGGATCCGGGAATGGCGGCAGAACCGATAGAGCTTGGCGAGGATGAATACTTTGTCCTTGGAGATAATCGGAATGCCAGCTCCGACAGCCGGGAACCCAGTGTGGGTGTCATCTACGGAGAAGACATTGTCGGGCGCGCATGGATTCGGATTTGGCCTTTGAACAAGGCAGGAATCTTAAAGCATCAGTAACTGTTCAGTACCTTCACAGTTATGATGCAAAATCCATTTAAAATTGCCTGTGGCGATAGGATTTTGCACTCCTGAATCATATTCTTACGGTCTCAGCAGCAAGTGACCTCGCTTTGCTGGGTCAGACCCTGCTTCAACCTGCAGTGAATAGTTACAAGCATTAATAGATTGGCGGAGAAAAACATATGACAAAGACAGAGATTTTGCGTGAGCAGAAACGGCAGGAAAAATTAAAGGCGGAGCGGGAACGCTTGGAGGCCATGAGGGAGTATGAGCGCCAATATGGGGATCGGGGCATGCTCTGCGGCATTGATGAGGCGGGAAGAGGCCCGCTGGCCGGCCCTGTTGTGGCCGGAGCCGTGATTCTGCCAAAGGATTGTGAGATTCTCTATCTGAATGATTCCAAGAAGCTTTCCGAGAAAAGACGGGAGCTTCTCTATGATGAGATTATGGAAAAGGCAGTTGCCGTAGGGCTCGGAGTGGTAGGGCAAGATCAGATCGATGCAATCAATATTCTTCAGGCGACTTATGAGGCTATGCGGAAGGCCATTGCCAATCTGAAGGTATGTCCGGATCTGCTTTTGAACGATGCAGTAACCATTCCCCGGGTAGAGATTCCCCAGGTGCCGATTGTAAAAGGAGACGCCAAGAGCGTGTCCATTGCGGCGGCCAGTGTTATTGCCAAGGTGACCAGGGATCGGATGATGGCGGAGTATGAAAATCTGTATCCGGGATATGGATTTGCCTCAAACAAAGGGTATGGGTCGGCAAAACACATTGCGGCTCTGAAGGAGCTGGGCCCATGCAAAATCCATCGCAGGACCTTTATTAAAAATTATGTATCAGAGAAGGATTTGTAAAAAAACAGGGTAATTGCCATTGGGCATTAGAATGTTCCCTTTGGGATAAAAGAGTGAGCAGGAGAAAGGAACCGGAATGGAAAACCGCCGAAAAATCGGAGCCATACATGAGGAGAAAGCGGCAGAATATCTGCGCAGCCTGGGATACCGAATTCTGGAACGAAATTTTCGCTGTAAGCTGGGTGAGATAGATCTGATTGCAGAGGAAGCCGGAGCTTTGGTTTTTCTGGAGGTCAAATATAGAAAAAGCAGTCAGTACGGTATTCCGGCTGAGGCAGTGACGCCTGCAAAGCAGAGAAAGATCTGCCAAGTAGCAGATTTCTATCGGATGTCCCGGCATGTTTTAGAGAGCCAAAGCTGTCGGTTTGATGTGGTATCCGTTTTGGGGGAGCAGATACAGGTGTACAGGGATGCATTTCCTTATAGGTAATAGAATCGGGGGAAATGTATAAATGGTACTTTATATGGAACATGAAAAGCAGAATAGGAGAATCCAATGAATTTTGTGAGAAAAAAGGGAATGGCGGCAATGGAAGCAGTGGAACGTGAAGGCGTTCCTTTTCTTGTATTTCCAAGATTAAGCGAAATAGAAACAGTGATGCATGGATTTTCTACCCGTTTTGGCGGTGTGAGCCGGGGGATGTTTTCTTCCATGAATCTGAGCTTTGCCAGAGGAGATGAAGAGGCAGGGGTACGGGAGAATTTTGTCCGTCTGGGAAGGGCTATGGGTTTTTCATGTGAGGATTTGGTGTTTTCAGATCAGACCCATACTGCCAATATCCGGGTGGTAACAGAGGCAGATCGGGGAAAAGGATTCACCAAACAGAAAGATTACACGGATGTGGACGGATTGGTGACCAATGTTCCGGGGGTGGTGCTGGCAACCTTTTATGCAGACTGCGTTCCGTTATTTTTGCTAGATCCCATCCATAGAGCCATCGGCTTGTCCCATTCCGGATGGAAGGGGACAGTGGGGAAAATTGGGAAACGTACCGTGGAGGTAATGGGACGGCAGTATGGAACCAGGCCGGAGGATCTGACAGTGGCCATCGGCCCGTCCATCTGTCAGGATTGCTATGAGGTCAGTGAGGATGTCATAGAGCAGTTTCGGACAGCTTTTAACGAGGAATCCTGGAAGGAGATTTTTTATAAAAAGCCGGACGGGAAATACCAGTTGAATCTCTGGCGTGCCAATGAATTCATTTTCCAGGAAGCCGGACTAAACCCCGAACAGATCGTGACAACGGATCTCTGCACCTGCTGTAATTCGGAGCTTTTGTTCAGTCATCGTGCTTCGAAGGGGAAGCGCGGCAATCTGGGGGCGTTTTTGATGCTGAAAGGGTAAAGCGGTACTTTTTATCTGAATAAGCCATTCGCTATTTTCATATCTACTGTGGGAGAAACATGGAACACAGATATGAAAGTTGTGAATGGCTTATTTGATAATGTTTTTCTGATTCTTACTTAGCCATGCGGCAATGAGACGCATGCAGGCTTTAGAATAAATATAGGGCTGTTTTCAAAGGTTTAGATAACGCCCTTCATCACCAGCACCGAAACCGCACAGGTAACAAAGAGAAACAGGGAGAAAACAATCACACCCTTGGAATCTCCCGGCTGCTCCGAGGTAGAGGGCAGGGCCAGCTTCGCTTTCCGAAGAGCCGTCACCACAGGCTTATAAAAGAGAAGTGTAATGGCCATATTCAGTCCGCCCTTTAACAGATTGAAAGGCAGGAATGCGGGAAGCAGCATCTCGGCCACAGCCTCCCTCGGATATCCCATATAAATGGGCACAAGGAAGTAATTCCACAGCAGCATTACCACAACCATCACGCCGCAGCCGGCAAACAGACCAAGCATGGCGCCGGATTTTGTATGCTTTTTCTTGTAGATAAAGGCGGCTGTGCAGGCAAAGCTGCAACTTGACAGCACATTCATTACAAAACCAATGGGGCCGGTGTCACTGGCTGAAAGCATCTCGATAAAGGAAACCACCACAGAGATGATAAGAGAGGCAAATGGCCCTAAAAGAAAGCCGCCGATGGCAATCATTACATCCTTGGGATCGTACTTAAGGAACAGGACCACCGGTATGCGGCCTATCACCATCAGGGCATAGGCAATGGCGCAGAACATGCCGATTAAAGCGATTCTTTGAGTTTTCTGGTTCATAGTTATAATCCTCCATTCTACTGTAATACAAAAGACACCTAAAAAACGTTCGTCTTCCAGGTGTCATTCTCATCAGAACAAAGAACTATATGACAAAAACTATGCCAAAACAATTCTGACTTCTATTACACATCTTCTCTCATCCAGACTATACTGTCGGTTTTGGAATCTCACCAAATCCTGATTTGAACCTGAAGCTTGTTTGGAAAATGCAATCTCATTCCAGGCTTTTCCTGTCAAATCCTGCGCATACACGCTCGCGGACTATACCGCCGATCGGGAATTTCACCCTGCCCCGAAGACTTTCCGTATTCAAATGTCAAACTCATTATAACAATGTGTTTGACGGCTGTCAATCCGTAAATTTAAGGAATCTCTATTACCTTAATGCTTCGTTACCGTTCACCAACAATGTCATGATGTTAAGCTTCAAATCCTTTCAAGGAATGATGAGGTTTACTGAAAAAACTTCTCACGAATCTTGGCCACCGGCATGTCCCGGCCGGTCCAGCGCTGAAACGCCATGGCGCCCTGATAGAGCAGCATATAAAGGCCGTTAAAAGTCATGCAGCCCCGCTCCCTGGCCATATGTAGCAGCTTCGTTTCTCTCGGATTGTAAATGACATCCCCCACAGCCAAATCGGGATGAAGCATGGAGGAATCCGGGATCAGACAGGCGTCCGTGTCCGGCGCCATGCCCACGGAAGAAGCGTTGATTAAGCAATAGCTCTGCTCCAGACTTTTGGAAAGCTGTGCATGGTCTTTTAAATCATACACATTCAAAAGACAGGCAGTCTTGCTGCGGACCAGCTCTGCTTCCTGTTCAATGAGCTTTGTGGAAGTGCTCTCCGGCCGGGAAAAAATATCAATGGAATACACCCCGTCCAGAGCAGCCTGGGCAATGATGGCGGCGGCAGCCCCTCCGGAGCCGAGAATGGCAAGGCGCTTTCCGGCCGGGCGAAGTCCGGCGTCGGACATGGACTGCATAAAGCCGTAGCCGTCGGTGTTGTCTCCATAGAGAACACCGTCACGATTTACCACCGTGTTCACGGAGCCGGTGAGAAGAGCCGTGTCAGAAAGAATATCCACCCGCTGATGCATCAGCCGCTTCAGGGGCATGGTACAGTTCCAGCCGGCAGCGCCCATGGCTGTAAGGCCGTCAATAACCTTTAAAAAAGTATCCTCTGTCACGTCAAAGGCCAGGTAAGCATAGTCAAGTCCAAGAAGCCGAAAGGCTTCATTGTGCATGGCCGGGGAAATGCTGTGCTCCACAGGGCTTCCAAGCAGTCCGGTCAGTTTGGTTTTTCCGGTAATCATATCTCTCATGGAAAATACCTCCAAAGGGAAAGTCTTTTGGTCTATGCTATAGAAATTTTCACAAAAAGTCAAGGAGAACAGAAAAAACAATCGTTTTAAATATAGTGCAAAGCCAGGAATGAAAACCTGTGGTTTGGCATTTTTGGAATAACGGCATATGGCAGACATGGATGTGGAAAGTAAAGTTAAATAAAAATAAAAAAAGAAACAACAAGAAAATTTTTGGACTGGAAAGAGCAGGCGATATATGGTATATTTATATAAGCTTTGCGAATCAATTTGACAGGAAGGTGATCAATTGGAAAACTATACGAAGTATAAGTTGAAAAGTAATGAAGAGCTGTCGTCATTACTGGACGGAAAAGATCAGCTGTTCCTTATTGCATGTAACAAGTGCTTCAAGGAATTTGAGACCGTGGACGAGCCGGATTGTGAGGAGTTTGAGAAGCTGGCTCGGGAGCAGGGAAAAACGGTCACAGGCAGCGTAAAGGTTGACTTTTTGTGCAACAAGGTACAGACAGAACGGAAGCTTAAGGGCCTGATTCCGGAGGGAACCGAGAACGTGATTGTCATTTCCTGCGGACTGGGCGTTCAGACCCTTGCAGGCATGGCGGACAAGCCCGTCTACGCAGCGGCCAATTCTTTGAATTACCGAGGACATCACGGCATGGCCCTGACGAAGAAAGCCTGCGGTGCATGTGCACAGTGCTACTTGAATGTCACTGGCGGTATCTGTCCCGTAGTTGACTGTTCCAAGAGCCTGTTAAACGGACAGTGCGGAGGTGCGAAGAACGGCAAGTGCGAAGTGGATGAAAACAAGGACTGTGCATGGGAGAAGATCTACGAGCGTCTTGAGAAACAGGGACGGCTTGCGGAATTTTTGGCACAGCCCGAACAGATGCGGGATTTCTCCAGGATCAATCACAAAGCCATTCAGGATTATGTAACATCCATCCGGGAGAACCGGCTTGCCGGCTATTACGGCGGCGTACATCCCCTGGAGCACAAGGAATATACGGAGCATCTTGCTCTTAAGAGATTCCCGGAGCCGGAGGTTGTAGTGATTCCTCTGTCCATGCACGCAGGTGCACCCGCCAACCCAATTGTGGAGGTGGGCGATACCGTCAAGGTGGGACAGAAGATCGGAGAATCGGCCGGATTTATCAGCAGCCCGGTTCATTCCAGTGTCAGCGGAACCGTAACGGCTATCGAGGTACATAAGCATGCCACAAGAGGCGAATGTCTGTCCGTTGTGATCCGTTCCGACGGGAAAAATACACTGGATGAGTCCGTGAAGCCCCATAAGGACCTGGACAGCCTGATGCCGGAGGAGATCGTGGAGATTGTCAAAGAGGCGGGAATCGTAGGCATGGGAGGTGCAGGCTTCCCCACATCCGTAAAGCTAAAGCCGCCCAAGCCCATAGACACCGTTCTCTTAAACGGCTGCGAGTGCGAGCCGTATCTGACTGCGGACCACCGGGTGCTTTTAGAATTTGCGGACGACGTGATCTACGGCCTTAAGGCCATTGTCAAGACTGTGGGTGCGGAAAAAGGCATTATCGTTATAGAGGACAATAAGCCCGATGCCATTGAACTTTTGGAAAGTAAGACAGCGGATATTCCGGAGCTTGAGGTGGTTACGGCTAAGACAAAATACCCCCAGGGTGCTGAGAAGATGCTTATTAAGCGGGTGATGAAGCGGCAGGTTCCAAGCGGCGGACTTCCGGCGGACGTGGGCTGTGTGGTAAGCAACATCAGCACTACAAAGGCAATCTCCGATGCGATTCAGAAAGGTATGCCCCTCATAGAGCGTGTGGTGTCGGTTACCGGCGAGCATGTGAAGAATCCGGGCAACTACATTGTGAAGATTGGTACGAATACAAAGGATCTCATTGACTACTGCGGCGGCATCACGGGAGAGGATGTTACCGTTAAGGCGGGCGGTCCCATGATGGGCTTTGTCCTGGCCGACACGAATGTGCCGATTATGAAAGGCTCCAACGGAATCATTGCCGTGGACACTGACCATACGGCCGAGCAGCCCTGTATCAAATGCGGACGCTGTGTGGATGTCTGTCCCATGGAGCTGTCTCCGCTGTACTATGCAAAATACGCAGATGAGGAGAACTGGCAGGGCATGAAAGAGATGAACGTGATGGATTGTCTCGAATGCAGATGCTGCGAGTACATCTGTTCCTCCAAGATCCCCCTTGTCACCAAGATCAAGGCGGGCAAAAATGCAGTAAGGGGGATGAAGTGATATGTTGATTACTCAGTTAAAAGACAAAGAAGCAATTCTGTCACTGGCGGATGGTAAAAAGGTATTTATCATCAACTGTCATGGATGCAGGGAGGTTCATTTCCCGCTAGAAGAAGCGGAGGCACTTCAGAAAGAAATGGAGTCCGCCGGAAATGTAACCGGGATCATCACAACGGACTACGTTTGCAACCCGGAAAATATGAAGCTGCGTCTTGAGAAGCACAGGGCTGAGATAGAAGTTGCGGATGCGGTGCTGGTATTTTCCTGCGGCGTGGGCGTGCAGACCATCTCCGAGTATCTGGAAGAAAAACCGGTCTATGCGGCCTGCGATACTTATCCTCAGCCGGGCTTTCAGGGCGTGACGCCCCTGGAATATGATTGTGATCAGTGTGGGGAGTGCTATCTGAATATTACCGGCGGAATCTGTCCCATTACGGCCTGTTCCAAGAGCCTTGTGAACGGACAGTGCGGCGGTTCCAAGAATGGAAAATGCGAGGTGGACAGCGAGATGGAATGCGGCTGGGAGCGTATTTACCGCCGTCTGGCACAGCTTGGCCGTCTTGACCTGTTAAAATGTCCCACACAGGTGCGTAATTTCGCAACGGATAAAGAATCAGCTGAATAAGGAGGGGAAATTATGAAAATTACGGAAGCATTTGAGCGTGGTGAATTTGTAGTTACGGCGGAGGTAGGACCGCCAAAAGGATTTCATATTGAGCATATGCTGGAAGAGGCGAAAACATACTTAAGCGATATTACGGCGGTGAATGTAACGGATAATCAGTCTTCTGTTATGCGTCTTGGCTCTCTGGCAACCTGTAAGGCTTTAAAGGATGAGGGGCTGACCCCCATTTTCCAGATGACCTGCCGTGACAGGAACCGGATTGCACTGGAGTCGGATCTCTTAAGTGCCGCCCTGTTCGGAATCGAAAATCTGCTGCTGCTGACGGGGGATCACACAAAGCTTGGAGATCATCCCCAGGCGAAGCCGGTGTTTGACCTGGATTCCGTGTCCCTCATTCATGCGGTAAAGCAGCTGGAGTCGGGCGTTGATCTGGGCGGAAATGAACTGGTTGGGGAGCCGCCGAAGTTTGCAAAAGGGGCCGTTGTGTCGCCCTGCAGCGATTCCGTGGACGTTCAGCTTGCGAAAATGGAGCGAAAGGTTGCCGCAGGTGCCGAGTATTTCCAGACCCAGGCGGTTTATGAGCCGGAGAAATTCATTCAGTTTATGGAGAAAGCGAAGCAGTTTGGGAAGCCGGTTCAGCTTGGAATCGTAATCCCGAAGTCCGTGGGCATGTGCAGATACATGAATGCGAACGTTGCCGGTATTCATGTTCCGGAGGAAATGATCGAGGAACTGAAAGCGGATAAGGAAAAGACAAAGGCAGGCGTTACCGGCGTGGAGATTGCGGCCCGTGTGATTAAGGAGTGCCGTCCTTACTGCCAGGGCGTACATATTATGGCTATGGGTTGGGAGTCCAAGGTGCCGGATCTTCTTGTGAAAGCCGGGATCTAAAATTGTTGTTATAAAAAATGAATCAATAGGTTTAGACAGGAGCAAATTAGTAGTCCGTATCGAAAATTCTCGTGCAGATTTCCGATATGGACTACTGGCTTTTTGTGGACAAATATCGCATTTGTATAGTTGGTTTGGTCCTGTCTTTTATCGTGGAAAACCAAAGGAAAGAAAGATATTGTATCTATCAGACAGGGAAATCCTTTATAATAAAGACAGATTTACTGCTGTCCTCTATTTCACACTCCCTGTATCTCTTTCAATTGCTCCATAAACTTGTCGGAAGCCTTGGAAAACACCTGATACTTTTTCCATATGATGCTCATGCCGTCCTCTCTGCGGGGTTCCAGGGGACGAAAACAAAGCTTGCTGCTGCCGGAGGTATTGATGATTTTGTCAAATCCGATTGCATATCCCAGGCTCTCTTCCACCATTAAGGAGGCGTTGAAAAGCAGGTTGTAGGTTGCCACAACTTCCAATTCCGATGGTTCACGCCCAATCCAGGACGTCAGTGTATCGGATGTATTTTCCTGTCTTGACAGGATGAGGGGCTTGTCCCATAAATCCTCCGGGGAGATGGCTGTTTTTTCAGCGAGAGGGGAGTCTTTTCGCATCAGCACGCCCCAGACGTCGGTAAGCGGAAGTTTCATGGAATGATATTTTGTCTGATCCACGTCTCCGAATACAAGGCCGAAATCAATCAGCCCCTTTTCTAACTGTTCCATTACAAATGCGGCATTTCCGCTTGCGATATGGTAATGGATTCCCGGATAGGTCCGGTAGAGCTTCCTTGCAGTCTTTGCAATCAGACGGACCGCATCGGTTTCGCCTGTCCCAATATAAACGTCCCCCACAACAACCTCGTCGGAAAGTGAGATTTCACGTTCTGTTTTGTGTACCAGGTTTAAGATTTCCTCCGCCCGTTTACGCAGGATCATGCCCTCTTCCGTCAATGTGACCTTTCGGGAGCCTTTGGTGCCTCGAATCAGAAGCTGCTTGCCCAGTTCTTCCTCCATCGCCTTTATCTGTATCGAGAGAGTGGGCTGAGAAAGATGGAGAGATTCCGCCGCACGAACAATGCTTTGTTCCCTTGCAATTGCGAGAAAATATTGAAGTACACGTAATTCCATAAGGTTTTCTCCTGTTTCAGTTTCCGTATTTTCTTTTATAGATCCCAGGTTAGCATAAAATTCTATAGGTTTCAACTATGAAAATACATTTACTATAAATATTTACTATTTCTCCTTTCCCGCCTTATACGGAAGCCGGGGATTGACAGAAAGATTACCTTGATTTATAATTTGTGTTATGAATAATAAGAGTTATATATAATGTAAATTATAAATGGAGGTGCAAATATGCCGGCAATTGCGAAAGTCACAAAAGAAATGATTATAGACGCAGCTTTTGAAATTGCAAAAGAAATGGGTGCGGAAAACATAACCGCCCGGACCGTTTCGCAAAAACTCGGCTGTTCCACCCAGCCCGTTTTGTATCATTTTAAGACGATTGAGGATGTCCGAATTGCAGCACATAAAAAAGCAAGCGAATTTCATATGAACTATGTAACAAATTTAAACGGCAGATACGAACGCCCTATGCTGGAAGTGGGTATGAGACATATTCAGTTTGCCGTAGAAGAAAAGAATCTTTTTTGCTTTTTATTTCATTCAAACTATTATACAGGCATTTCCCTTTCTGACTGGTTTACAGGGGAAATTTTTGATTCTTTATTTCCTATTTTGAAGAGACAGGCAAAGGTAGACCGGCGGCAGGCATACAGCATATTTTCTCAAATTCTTTTAGTAACACACGGAATAGCCAGTCTGCTCGCTGATAATGCAATGGTTTATGATGAAGCATATTGTATCAACACATTGTCTGATGCCTATTTTGGAATCATGTATCTGATAAAAACTGGCCAAAATGCAGACGGGAACCTTTGATTTCTGCGGGCAACGAGCCAAGCGGACATGCTGGCATGTCCATTTGGAGACTGCTGCGAGGGTCAAATACCCCGCAGCTTGCCGCGGGGTATTTGACTGACGCAAAGAATATACAGGTAACAGAGATGAAAAGGCTTGAAGCACAAACATGCAAAGCGGATGAACAAAGCGATGAACCAGAAAGGAGATGAGTTTATGAATTTAATTATTTCAGTGCTTAAGAAAGAGGATTTACATAATCAAAAAATAATTGAAACTATACAAAAAAACATCAATCAGGTTGAAATTATTTATGCGGAAGATATGAGCATAAAAGGCTGCATCGGCTGTAATCGCTGTTGGCTTGTAACACCGGGAGTGTGCACCATAAAAGATGATTATGAAAAATTGCTTATAAAATATTTACAATCTAAACAAGTTATTTTTATAACAGATTTAAAATTAGGCTTTGTGTCGTATCAGTTAAAAAATATAATTGATAGAATCTTACCTCTTGCGACAATGAATTTACGATTTAAAAATGGACAAATGCGGCATTACCCCAGATATAAAAAACATCTTAAAATGGGATTAATCTACAAAGGAAACGGGAATCCGAAATTTTTAGAAAAATGGTTTGAAAGAGTCATGATAAATCTGGATGGAACATCCATTGGCACATATCATATTGAGAATGAGGAGGAAATTTTAAATGCACTTATTCATTGTTAGCTGTACTCCCAGAATAAAAGAAAAAAGCAATACGGATAAAATATTAGAGGAATTTAAAAAAGGATATGAATCCTGCGGAAATACAACGGAGACATTCTATTTATACAAAAGAAATGAATGGGAAATGATTCGAACTAAATTCTATGAAAATGATAATATTTTGTTTGCTTTACCATTATATGTAGAGTGTATTCCCGGAATTATGGCAGAATTTTTAGAAACATTAAAACCAAAGCAAGATAGCAATACCAAAATCGGATTTTTATTACAAGGCGGGTTTGCGGAGGCCTCCCAATTAAGGTGTTGTGAATCCTATTTAGAAACATTACCAGCTTTATTAGGATGTGAGTACAACGGAACTCTATTAAAAGGGAATATGTTTGCAGTCAGCTTTATAGGCAGTAAAATGAGAAAACAACTGACAGAGCCTTTTTACAACATGGGGAAATATTATGCTCAAAACAATTACTTTCGCAAAGAAGTGGTAAATGACTTTGCGAAACCGGAATATTTTTCGAAAAAAGAAATCTTTTTCAGCAATGTATTCAGTCCGTTAAATAAATTGCTTTTTAATGTATTTGCGAAAAAATTAGGCTGTAAAGGATCACTGAATGATAGGCCGTATCAAAATTATGTTAAAGAATAATTCAAATTCCCATTTACAGGGGAGAACAAATATATCA
This sequence comes from Candidatus Merdisoma sp. JLR.KK006, assembly GCF_036941035.1. Classification (NCBI taxonomy): domain Bacteria; kingdom Bacillati; phylum Bacillota; class Clostridia; order Lachnospirales; family Lachnospiraceae; genus Candidatus Merdisoma; species Candidatus Merdisoma sp. JLR.KK006. The sequence continues at coordinate 83,223 of NZ_JAYMNS010000022.1, forward strand.
TCAAAGAGCCAGACGCTTTAGACGCAGACTTATGCCTGAACGCAAAATAATACGTTTCCAAGGGGCTGTCGCAAAATAAGACATCAGCCATTTCCATATCCTGTGTTCGGACGGTCCACGTACACTTTGTCTGCTCTGTCTGGACATTGCCAAAGCAATATCCATCCATATCAGGCAAAATGTTCGTGAACAGCCGGACACTGGATATTGGAAAAGTCTTCTGTCTTATTTTGCGACAGCCCCATAAAAGTCTTATAGTTTTCCTGTATAAAAAGCCCTCCTTTATATACCTGCCTGATAAATACATAATACCAGAAAAGGGAGAGCATTTCTGTCATCTGTTTATAATCCCCGCATTTTTTAAAATAATAGATTTTTTCTATTGGAATCAATTAAATATAAATATTTGCTATTCTTGTAAATGGAGAATATAATGAAATCACAGAAAAGGGAAAAAGTCAGTTGTGATTCGTGACGGGAAATAAGCAGATTTAAAGGAATGAGGAAAAATGAGACCGGAACAAGCAATAGGGTATGAGTCGAAAGAGGCCGTGATCCGGAATCTGAGAGATGCAGGGTGCAATCCGGATACGATTCGGTGTTTTATGAGGTATTTTGACCAAGGCGACTGGAAAGACCAGCTAAGCTTGCTGGAGGAGCAAAGGGAGACGATTCTTGGCAGGGTACATGAGGAGGAGCGACAGATTGTCTGCCTGGACTATCTGGTTTACCAGATTCAAAACAGAAAGAAACAGGAAGTTGGAAAAATAGGAGGTAGTCAGAAATGAGAATCATTGAAAATCAGACATTTGACATGGAAAGGGCTCTTTATGGGAGCAAGAATGTATTTGTGAAAGACTGTGCCTTTGACGGCCCGGCAGACGGAGAAAGTGCCTTTAAAGAAAGCTCCTGCATTGTGGCGGAGAGCTGCTTCTTCAATCTTCGCTATCCGTTCTGGCATAATCACGGGCTTAAAATTTCCGGTTCCGAGATGACAGAGCTTTGCCGTGCTTCTCTCTGGTATTCCGATGACATAGAGATTGTGGATACAAAGTTGCATGGAATTAAGGCACTCCGGGAGTGCGGCAATGTGGTCATACGGGGCTGCGACATTATTTCCCCGGAATTTGGCTGGTCTGTCCGGGGCATCCGTATGGAGCATACCAGGGCGGTCAGTGAATATTTTATGATGCGTTCCGAAGATCTTAAGTTCCGGGAGGTGACGTTCCAGGGGAAGTATTCCTTTCAGTATATCAAAAATGCGGTATTTGAAAACTGTACCTTTGACACCAAGGACGCATTCTGGCATGGTGAACATATAACCGTCCGGAATAGTACCGTCAAAGGGGAATATCTTGCATGGTATTCGGATGGGCTGACTCTGGAAAACTGTAAGATTATCGGAACACAGCCTTTCTGCTACTGCAAAAATTTAAAGCTTATAAACTGTGAGATGTACGACACGGATCTGTGCTTTGAAAAATCCCAGGTGGAGGCGTGCATTATAACACCGGTTGACAGCATTAAGAATCCCCTTTCCGGGAGAATCTATGTGCCGTCCGTGGGCGAGATTATCCGTGATGACGCAGCGTCAAAGGGTGAAATTATCACCTGTGTCCATAAGCGGGGGACTTCGCCGGACTGCAATGACAAATCAAAGCCTTGCAGGGCGATAGCGTGACAGGAAAGCGGACATAGGTTTAGGCGGGTGCTGTTTTTACAATTAGGTATATGGGTGGAACAATCAATATTGTCCGTATTGGAAAAGCATACGGAGACGGAAACGGCGGCACTTTTAAATATTTTGATAGATGAAGTGAGAAAAGCACAGGGCAGCGTAAAAAAATAGTTATAAATGATGAGTATAGGTGTTGGTTCATTGGAGCTGGCACCTATATTATTTTTGGCGATAAGAATAGAAAAAGCATTGGTTTTGCGGTATTTTGTGAGGAATCGCAACGATGGCAAAACGTATGGTTTTTTCGTGGTATTTGAGAGGAAGCAAATATTCACGGAGTTTCTGAAAGACAAAATTTTACAAATCTTTCAAAAGTTACTTCTGGATTTTCTTCCAATCATCCGTTATGA